>JBLRXA010000084.1:0-14043 GCA_047920955.1 Methylobacter sp.
AAAAAAAGAGTGGCTAAAAACTAAAACAGGCGACAACTATATTGACAAACACCGCCCACGCCCGTGGGGGTGTTTCTTCCAGCTCGTCCCATGCCATTGACCCGCGCACGTCTTCCCCACGCCCGTGGGGGTGTTTCTATCTATGCGACCCAGAAAGCGGCTGGCAGGGGGTCTTGACGGTGGGGTCCACTTTACATTCTGTATGGCGCCGGGGGTATCAAGTAGCGTAGCCGGATGTTTGCCAAACGCGATAAGCCCACGGGCTACCGTGTGAATTTTGCGGGCGTTTTCTAGGCTGATCTGTGGATAGTTACCGTAACCATAGCGGCATTTTTTCCCATCAATTCTAAATTCTCCTCGCCAAAACTTGCCCCCCCTGCTTCACGAATCACCAAAACTTGCCCCCTGCCATCCGCCTTTTGGTAGTCCTTCCCGGTTGCCTTGGCTTTCTTGACCTCGGTGTCTGTTAGCGCCATAAGTGTCCCCTTTTTTTGCTGTTTTTGGCGGTTTTACAGGACGTTTTAAAAAGGGGACAAAAAATGGGCTTCGTTGGTTTTGAGTAGGGCTGTCTGGGCATAAAAAACCCCGCGAAGCTAGATAACTTGCGGGGTCTTGGGTCGCTCTGGGATTGCCTGAAACAGGCTTAATCCTTACAAGCTATAGTACATATCGTATTCAACCGGATGTGTGCTCATACGGATGCGGGTCACTTCTTCCATTTTCAATGCGATATAGCCGTCAATCGCGTCATCAGTGAAAACTCCGCCGCGTGTCAAGAATTCACGGTCTTTGTCCAGCGCGTCTAACGCTTGGTCAAATGAGTGGCACACTTGCGGTATGTTGTTGGCTTCTTCAGCTGGCAAGTCGTACAAGTCTTTATCCATGGCATCGCCAGGATGGATTTTGTTTTGAATGCCGTCTAAGCCTGCCATCATCATCGCTGAAAACGCCAGATAAGGGTTTGCAGTCGAATCCGGGAAACGGACTTCGATGCGGCGACCTTTTGGGTTTATAACATAAGGAATGCGGATGGACGCTGAACGGTTACGGGCAGAGTACGCCAGCATAACCGGGGCTTCAAAGCCTGGAACCAGACGTTTGTAGCTGTTGGTTGAGGCGTTGGTGAAGGCGTTTAATGCTTTAGCGTGTTTGATAATGCCGCCAATGTAGAACAGCGCAGTTTCAGACAAACCGCCGTACAAGTCGCCAGTGAACAGGTTGACGCCGTCTTTGGCCAACGATTGGTGGACGTGCATGCCGCTGCCGTTGTCGCCAACCAGTGGTTTAGGCATGAAGGTCGCTGTTTTGCCGTAGGCGTGGGCTATGTTGGCAACAACATATTTCAGTTCCAGCACTTCGTCGGCTTTTTTGACTAAGGTGTTGAATCTGACGCCGATTTCGCATTGACCTGCGGTCGCAACTTCGTGATGGTGAACTTCAGTGACTTGACCCATTTCTTCCAAAGTCAGGCACATCGCAGAACGCATGTCTTGGAATGAGTCAACAGGAGGCACTGGGAAATAACCGCCTTTAATGCCTGGACGGTGACCGGTGTTGCCGTCTGGATAAACTTTTTCCGAGTTCCAGCCCGCTTCTTCAGAATCGACTTTGTAGAAAGAGCCGCTCATGTCGGTGCCCCAACGGACGTCGTCGAAAATGAAGAATTCGTTTTCAGGGCCGAAGAATGCGGTGTCGGCAATGCCGGTTGATTTCAAATAGGCTTCTGCGCGTTTGGCGATAGAGCGCGGGTCGCGTTCGTAACCTTGCATGTTTTTCGGTTCGATGATGTCGCAACGCAGGATTAGGGTGTTGTCGTCAAAGAAAGGATCCATAACCGCAGTAGATGGATCTGGCATTAAGATCATGTCTGATTCGTTGATGTGCTTCCAACCGGCAACGGAAGAACCGTCGAACATGTTGCCTTCTTCGAAGGTGTCTTCATCAATGGTATGGGCGGGGAAAGTGACATGCTGCTCTTTGCCACGGGTGTCACAAAAACGAAAATCGACGAATTTTACGTCGTTTTCTTTGATCAAATTAAGTACGCTTGCTACGGACATTTATGTTGTCTCCTGAAAGGGATTGTGAGAAATCAGTGTTTTATGCCAAACGGCGTAACAATACCATTTTTTTTGTCTGATTAGCCACTAAAAAAACGGGAGTGGGCCAGTGTTGTGCGGCGTTGTGCGCACGTCCTTGTGCGCTAGCCACTATGGCATTAGAAACGGACGATGGCATCCGCCGAAATTAACAGCTGGTCGTTGCTGACGCCATCGTTGTAGGCGTCGTTTTCGGTTGCATGGTCGTAGCGGACTTCAGGGCGCAAGGTCAGCCAGGAAATCGGCGAATAATTTAAACCGACGGTGGCGGCCAGATAGTGGTTTTTACCGCCGGGCATGGTGTTTCCATTGCCGATTGCGCCTACGCGTGCGCCGTCTTCGTCGCGGAACCATTCAAGACGCACTCCCGCACCCAGTTTGTCGTTGATGTCGTAAGTCAGGTATTGGTTGATGCCGTACCATTTGGCGGCGTCGGCCGATGCCGATTTTTCTTCAATACCCAGGTCGTGTTGCAGTGTGTAGTGCAGGGTGTCGGTGATGTCATGGCTTAAAACCACGCTGTACATGGTTCTGTGGCGTGTTTCACCCCTAACGACATCGCCGGTGATCATCGAAAAGGCTAAGGATGTTTTTTCGTTGTCAGTGGTGTAGGTGGCGCCGCCGAGGAAATTAGCCGGTTCCTGGAAGAAGGAATCCCATCCCGAAACGACACCGCCGGTCAGGGTGATATTTTTGTTCACCGGGTAGGAGGACAAAATGCCGGTGTGGGTGAACGGTTCGCCGTACTGCATGGTGTAGGCATGTGAGAAGAAGAAGTTGTCCGGCGCGGTAACCACTTCATTGCCGATGATGGTGTAAAAATGGCCGATTTTGGTGGTGAGGCCGTTGCCAATAGGGGCGAATACGGTGGCATAGACTTGCGGGAAGGCCAGTTTATAAAAACGTGAACTGCTGTCCAAAATCAAGTTATTGTCGAAATTGCCCTGCGTAGTGAAACGGGCGTCTGTGCCGTATAAAATGTCGGCGCGGAAACCGAAATCCCATGAGCCGCCTTCGGTATTGACTTCGCGTTCGATATAGCCGTACAGCTGTTGCATACCGAATTCGTTGGCGCGGTCGCCAAAGGTGACAGGCCCGTTGAAACGGTCTTCAGGTGAATCGATATTGCCGGATACGCCTGATGAAACCCAGCCGCCGACATTAATACCTAGGTTTTTTAAAGCCGCTGTTTCGTTGATGTTGAAACCGGTCAGGCTTTCTATTGCGCCTTTGTCGTCGGCTTGCGCCAATGAGGAGCAGAGGACGGCACTGCACAAAGTCAGTTGCCAGGCTGTGTTTTTTCTTAAATGGGAGTTCATAGGTATTTCCTTTTAGTAATAATGTACTGATAAAAACTGCGTGGGGACTGCGCCAGTTAATGCGATTGCGACTGATTTTAGGTGAGCGGGCAATGCGCCAAATTATATTACAAAATAGCCATTTTGTTGTTTATAAGTCAAATTGTTGTTTTATGAATACAGTCAGAAATAACAAAGCAAATTGTAGGCCATTATTGGTGATGGCTGATAAAACCAGTGTTCGGATAATGGCGGGGGCGGCCAGGGGGTGAAATAAATGGATTTAGTGATTCAATTTGGTGCGGCTATGGGGGTTGCTGGTCAATTATGGTGCGCTTTGAATGTGTTTTTGCCGCGTTGCCGATCGTCCCCACGCCCTAGCGTTTATCTTTATGTATTAGCTATCTATGAGCCGCCGATAGGCAGGCCTTACCGGTTTTAAAAATCTGGAAGGCCTAACTGCTCTTGGCACAAATCATGCTTTTTCAAAACTGACGTATAACTTTAATCAAGAGGTCTTTCGTATGAAGCTGATAACGGCAATTGTTAAACCTTTCAAGCTGGATGATGTCCGCGAGGCACTTTCAGACATCGGGGTTTCGGGGGTAACGGTCACTGAAGTAAAAGGCTTTGGTCGCCAAAAGGGGCACACCGAACTGTATCGCGGGGCGGAGTATGTGGTGGATTTTTTACCTAAAGCCAAAATTGAAATCGCTGTTGCCGATGCCTTGCTAGATAAGGCTGTCGAAGCGATTACCAAGGCCGCCAATACCGGAAAAATCGGTGACGGCAAAATTTTTGTAACGGCTTTAGAGCAAGTGATCCGTATTCGTACCGGGGAAACCGGCGATGAAGCGCTGTAACAGACCAGGAGGAAAAATGAAATCATTTATCAGTACCTTTATATTTATTTTATTACTGAGCTTTGTCGGTGCGGCCGCCGCTGAACCGCCAGTATCGGCTGTAGAAATCAACACATTGGATAATCCTTCTGCGCCGGTCGCTGTGGAAATGGCAACTGCTGCCGATGCTGCGGCTGAAGTGGAAGTGGCGCCAACGGTAGACAAGGGCGACACGGCGTGGATGATGGTGTCCACGTTGTTGGTCATTATGATGGTGGTGCCGGGCTTGGGGCTGTTCTATGGCGGCTTGGTGCGCAGCAAGAATATGCTGTCGGTGCTGATACAGGTGATGGTGGTGTTTTCGCTGATTGCGGTGCTGTGGGCTGTTTATGGCTATAGTTTGGCGTTTGGCGGCGAAGGCCTGGTTATCGGCAATTTCGACAAGCTGTTCCTGTTGGGCGTCACCGCCGATTCACTGGCCGACACCTTTACCGATACGGTGAAAATCCCAGAATTCATTTTCATTGCCTTTCAGTCCACCTTTGCCGGTATCACCTGCGCGCTGATTGTCGGCTCGTTTGCCGAGCGCATCAAGTTCAGTTCGGTGTTGTTGTTTGTGGTGATCTGGTTCACTTTCAGCTATCTGCCGATTGCGCACATGGTCTGGGGTGCAGGCGGTTATTTGCTGGACAAAGGCGCACTTGATTTTGCCGGCGGCACTGTGGTGCATATCAATGCCGCGATGGCAGGTCTAGTTGGCGCTTATATGGTTGGCAAACGTATCGGCTATGGCCGCGAAGCAATGACGCCGCACAGCCTGACTTTGACTATGGTGGGCGCGTCCTTGTTGTGGGTCGGTTGGTTTGGCTTCAACGCCGGTTCCAATCTGGAGTCGAACGGCGGCGCAACATTGGCTTTCATTAATACCTTGCTGGCAACGTCAGCGGCGGTACTGGCCTGGTCGGCAGGCGAAGCGTTGAGCCGGGGCAAGGCGTCGATGTTGGGCGCTGCATCCGGCGCTGTTGCCGGTCTGGTTGGCATTACCCCGGCCTGCGGTTCGGTCGGCCCGATGGGTGCCATTGTAATCGGCGTGGCGGCAGGCTTTCTGTGCTTATGGGGCGTCAATGGCCTTAAGAGGATGCTGGGCGCTGACGACTCGCTGGACGTATTCGGTGTGCATGGCGTCGGCGGCATTATCGGCGCGCTGCTGACCGGTGTATTCACCGCGCCCGGTTTGGGCGGCACGGGCGATGATGATTTTTCTATCATTAGCCAAGTGCTGATTCAGGCGGAAGGCGTTATTATTACCGTCATCTGGTCAGGTGTTGTGTCCTATATCGCCTACAAGGTTGTCGATATGCTGCTGGGTCTTCGGGTCAGCGAAGAGGTTGAGCGTGTGGGGCTGGACATTTCGAGCCATGGCGAATCGGCATACAATTTGTAAAGTTCTCTGTCGGCATCAGCAGGTTGCCGCTATCGCGGCGGCAACCTGCGCAAACAATTCGGACGCCCGGTGCGTCCGTTTTTGCGTTTGCAGAAAAAGCAATCATGCGCCAGATTCGCACGTTGTTTTTTGTGCCTTGCGTTCGTAATTGTATGTTGTTTGATAATTCACTATGATTGCAGCGGATATTACCCACATTTTTTGCCACTTAACCGAGAGAGATTATGAAACTAATAACAGCAATCATTAAACCGTTCAAAATGGATGATGTCAGGGAAGCGTTATCGGAAATTGGCGTTGCCGGTGTGACAGCGACCGAAGTCAAAGGCTTTGGCCGCCAAAAAGGCCATACCGAGCTGTACCGTGGCGCCGAGTATGTGGTCGATTTTTTGCCTAAGGTTAAGCTGGAAATCGCCGTGGCTGACGATATTGTTGATAAGGCAGTCGAAACCATTGTCAATGCGGCCAATACCGGGAAAATCGGCGACGGCAAAATATTTGTGTCCAATTTAGAACAGGTGATCCGTATTAGAACGGGTGAAACCGGAGAAGATGCCATTTAAAGGCACATAAGGAAAAAAAATGTTGTTGAGAACAATAAATAGAAGGCTGTTGTTAGGCCTCATGCTATGCCCCGGTCTGGCTTTTGCGGATCAATTAAACCAGGCCAACACAGCCTGGGTTTTAACCTCGACGGCTTTGGTGTTGTTTATGACCATACCGGGTTTGTCGCTATTTTATGCAGGCCTAGTCAGAAGCAAAAACGTGCTGTCGGTACTGATGCAATGCTTTTCGATTGCCTGCCTGGTGTCGCTGCTGTGGCTGGCTGGTGTCTACAGTTTTATTTTCGACGACGGCGGCGACCTGCAAAAACTCATCGGCGGCAGCTCTAAAATTTTCCTGCCCGACATCAGCGTTGACTCGCTAACAGGCAACATCCCCGAAAGCGTCTTTTTCATGTTTCAGATGACCTTTGCCATCATCACCCCGGCGTTGATTGTCGGCGGTTTTGCCGAGCGCATGAAGTTTTCGGCGATGCTGTGGTTTAGCGGCTTATGGCTGATTATGGTGTATGTGCCGGTTTGCCATTGGATGTGGGGCGGCGGCTGGCTGGCCGATATGGGGGCGATGGATTTCGCTGGCGGCATTGTCATTCATGTCAATGCAGGTGTTGCAGCCTTGGTGTCCGCATTGGTGTTGGGCAAAAGAAAAGGCTTCCCAACCACCGCCATGCCGCCGCATAACATGACCATGGTGGTCACCGGTGCGGGCATGTTGTGGGTCGGCTGGTTCGGCTTTAATGCCGGTAGCGCGTTGACCGCAGACGGTCACGCCGGTATGGCTATGCTGGTTACCCATATCGGTGCGGCATCCGGCGCTTTAAGCTGGATGTTTATCGAATGGAAGCACTTTAGCAAACCCAGCGTATTGGGTATTGTCACCGGCATGGTCGCAGGTCTAGGCACCATCACACCGGCTTCCGGCTTTGTCGGCCCCGGCGGTGCGTTGGTGATTGGCATTACTGCCGGTATCGTGTGCTTTTATGCCACCCAATACGTCAAACGCACATTGAAAATAGACGATTCTTTGGACGTGTTTTCAGTCCATGGTGTAGGCGGGGTGACGGGTTCGTTGTTGACCGGCGTTTTTGCCGCAACCGGCTTGGGCGGCCTGGGTTTGGCTGAGGGCGTGTCCAGCATTAGCGAACAAGTCGGCGTCCAGGCCTTGGCCATCGTGGTGACTGCGGCCTGGAGCGCCTTATTCAGTTACCTGATTTTAAAGGCACTGGACAAACTGATCGGCCTACGCGTGACAGCCGATGAAGAAGTGCAAGGTCTGGATACCGTTCTGCATGAAGAGACCGGCTATCTTGATTTGTAAGTCACTGGGCATCTAACCGAGGAAATATTTTATGGTCGACAGAAGGCACTTTATCAAAACATCTGCAGGCAGCTTGGCGGCGCTTGGCAGCCTGGCTTTGTTACAACGGTCGGGGTTGGCGGCGGCCACTGAAGGAGCCTCGCCTGCGGATACGCTGCCCGGTAAAGCCAAGCTGATTAAACACACTGACCGTCCGCCCAATTACGAAACGCCGGTTAGCGATTTTGATGCGCCGTTTACGCCTAACGACTGTTTTTTTGTGCGTTACCATCACGCCGTCATTCCCGACATAAAAGCCGACGAATGGCGGTTGCGCATCGGCGGCGATGCCATTAGCACACCGTTGGAATTCAGCCTTGAGCAATTGCGCACGGATTTCGAGCACGTCGAAATCGCCGCCCTGTGCCTGTGTTCGGGCAATCGCCGGGGACTGTTCCAACCGCCTGTACCCGGCATACAGTGGGGTTCGGGCGCGATGGGCAATGCGCGCTGGCGTGGCGTTCGCCTGAAAGATGTGCTGGTTAAGGCGGGCATCGAAAAATCCGCGTTGGAAGTCAGTTTGGCCGGTGCCGATTCCGGTGTATTGCCAACGACGCCGGACTTTATCAAAAGCCTGCCGTTGGACAAGGCGCTGGATGAAAATACCCTGATCGCCTTGGAGATGAATGGCGAAGCGTTACCGCACTGGAACGGTTTTCCCGCCCGTCTGGTCATCCCCGGCTGGACGGCGACCTACTGGATCAAACATCTGACGGCGCTGAATGTCCTGTCCAAGCCTTTCGACGGCTTTTGGATGAAGACCGCTTACCGTATCCCCAAGAACCGTTTTCCCAGCGGGCAGTTTGCTTCGCAGGAAACCGAGGCGGCCATGCCGATTACGGCCATGGTGGTCAATTCATTGATCACCAATTTGGAAGACGGGCAGACCTTGCCTAACACCCAGGCAATAGAAATCAAGGGCGTGGCTTGGGATGGCGGCAACGGCATTGCACAGGTCGAGGTGTCCACCGATGGCGGCAGCCAGTGGCAACAGGCCACCTTGAAGCAGGATTACGGGCGCTTTTCCTGGCGTCAATGGCACTGCATCTTTGCACCGAAACATGCCGGCGGCTACCGGATTATGGTGCGGGCGACCAGCCATTCCGGCGAAAAGCAAGCCTTGGAGGCCACCCCAAACCCTTCCGGCTACCACCATAACGCCGTGCAAAAAATCACCATTCAGTTAGTTTGAGGAGAATAGGATGCGCATATTGATTGGCTTGTTGGCGTTTTTTGCCGCCACGGCGAGTGCCGGGGAAAGCC
The DNA here is from genome assembly GCA_047920955.1 of Methylobacter sp. Classification (GTDB taxonomy): domain Bacteria; phylum Pseudomonadota; class Gammaproteobacteria; order Methylococcales; family Methylomonadaceae; genus Methylobacter_A. The sequence goes on from JBLRXA010000084.1 coordinate 8,867, forward strand.
GGATATATTTAAAAGACAGGCCGGGCAAAAACCAAGTCGTCGCCCAGTGCGCAATGTGCCACAGCCTTGATTACATTACCCGGCACGCCACGATTCTGGATCGGGCCGGTTGGGAAAAAACAGTCGGCAAGATGATTAATATCATGGGGGCGCCGATTAATAATACCGACAAACAGATTATTATCGATTATCTGGGGCAACATTACGCGGATTGACAGCAGCGGATAGGGTCGGTTTTATTGAAAAAAGCCTGCCCTACCCAACCGCCAATTTCCTTACAAAACCGCCAATGCGCTTTCGTAGTCCGGCTCATGGGCGACTTCAGCAACCAGTTGCGTGTAAATCACCTGGTCATTTTCATCAACAACCACTATCGCCCGCGCCGTCAAACCGGCCAAAAAAGTATCGACAATATTGACGCCGTAATCGTTGGCAAAACTGGAACGGAAGGTTGACAGCGGGATGACGTTTTTTAAGTCTTCCGTTTCGCAAAAACGGTTCTGCGCAAACGGCAAATCGGCGGAAACGACCAACACCACGGTGTTATCCAAGTGCCCGGCTTTCTGGTTGAATTTGCGTGTTGAGGCGGCGCAAGTCGGCGTGTCCAGACTGGGCACGATGTTCAGCACTTTGCGTTTACCGGCGTAGGTTGCCAGGGTAACGTCGACCAGCTCGCGGCTAGCCAAGCTGAATGCCGGCGCCTGAGTGCCGACTACAGGCAAGTCGCCGCAAGTATTAAGGGGTTTGCCTTGAAATGTAATGGTAGCCATGGTTTTTTCCTGTCAATGTTGATTTAAAAGTCGGTACGCCTGCCCCACCAATCCTCTTTTTGCTACATTAAGCGGTCAATGTCCCGCGAGCCATGAAGAACCCTGACAATATCAATGCCCTGTTCAAGCGGAAAATAGAAAATCAGGTAATGCCCTACGGGGTGACTGCGCAATCCGGTTATCAGCTCGTTTCGGCTGATGCCTAAGTGTGGGTGGTCAGCCAGTACAGCACAGGTTTCCTGAATTTTATCAAGAAATTTATCTGCGTTGTTGGGGTTGTCCTGCGCGATATGCCACCAGATTTCTTCAAGGTCGTTTTCGGCGTCCGGGCGCTTTAAGCAAAGTGACATTATTCTGTCAATCGGGTGCGGACTGTACTGCTAGCCGTGCCCGACCGCGTTTTTTAATATCGTCTATAACCAGCGGCGTTGCTGAACCACTTTGTATGCCCTGCTGAAGATCACGCTTCAGTTCTTCAAGCCTTAGTTCGCGCAACTGGTCGCGTTCTTCCATGAGGCGCAAGGCTTCGCGCATAACATCGCTAACGGAGTTGTAAAGACCGCTTTCGACTTTGTTTTTTACTAAGGCTTCAAAATGAGAATTCAGGGAAATGTTCATAGCTTGATGTCTCCATTTGCACGATATTGATAGCCAAGGATAACAATTATTGTTACTGATCGCCTTATTTTTTGGCTGACCGGCTCCATCCGTGAAGATGGGCTAAATTGAATGCCCTCTCAATCCCTCTTCTTGCTTTTTACCCGCCTCATCAAACGTTCCTTCTTCTTCACCTGCCATTCGGTCAGCTTGTTCTTTTTGCCTTCAAAGGGGTTGACCGTAGACTTGAACACCAAACGGATTGGCGTTCCAACTAAGCCCATTTTGTCCCGGTAGTAATTCATTAAATAACGTTTGTAAGATTCCGGCAGTGCGTCGGTTTGTACGCCGTGTATCACGACAATCGGTGGATTGCGGCCGCCCTGGTGGGCATATTTTAATTTAACCCGGCGCGAATTAATCATCGGCGGCTGATGCGCGGCGGTGGCTTCTTTCAAGATGCGGGTCAGCACTGGCGTGGACATATCGAGCATCGCCGCTGCGTACAATTGCTGCACCACATCGAACATTTTGCCGACGCCGCTGCCGTGCAGCGCAGAAATAGGGTGTTTTTCGGCAAATTCAAGGAAGGCCAATTTGACATCGAGTTGCCGATAAATGGTCGCTTTCTGATCGGCACTGATGCCGTCCCATTTATTCAGCCCGATAATCAGGGCACGTCCGGCTTCCAACACCAAACCCAGCAAATGCGCGTCCTGATCGGTGATGCCTTCACGCGCATCAATCAGATAAATGACCACGTTGGATTTTTCAATCGCCTGCAACGACTTGATGACGCTGAATTTTTCAATGGTCTCGGCGATTTTCGAGCGTCTGCGCATACCGGCGGTATCGACCAAGGTAAACAGTTTGCCGTTGCGCTCGAAAGGAATGTAGATGCTGTCGCGGGTGGTACCCGGCTCATCGAATACAATAACCCGTTCTTCGCCGAGCAGACGATTGACCAGCGTGGATTTGCCGACATTAGGCCGCCCAACCACGGCGATACCGATGCCGCCATGCGCTTCTTCAACCTCGCCTTGATCAGGCGGCAACAGTTGATTGACCTTTTCCAGCAATTCGGGAATGCCACGGCCATGGGACGCGGCAATCTGCACCGGTTCGCCCAGTGCCAGCGAATAAAAATCCGCTGCCGCCGTGCTGGCGTCGAGGCCGTCAACCTTGTTGGTAACCAAGATGACCGGCTTTTGCAGTTTTCTCAGGGTATCGGCAATCACCTTGTCGGAAGCGCTTAGGCCTTCGCGGGCATCGACCATGAAGAACACAATATCGGCTTCTTCCAGCGCCACCTGCACCTGTTTTCTGGCAAAGCTTTCGATGCCTTCGGCATCATCGGCGATACCGCCGGTATCGACGACCAAACAGGGACGATTACCGAGTTTGACCCGGCCATATTGCCGGTCTCGGGTTAAGCCGGAAAAATCCGCAACCAGGGCATCGCGGCTGCGCGTTAAGTAATTGAATAAGGTGGATTTCCCCACATTGGGGCGGCCTACTAAGGCGATGACAGGTAACATATTTTTATCGGACTTTTAACGCGGCAAGAGTGCCGTCTTTTGCATAAATATAAACGACATTGTCGACCACGACAGGCCTGGCATCAATGCCGTCGCTTGCGATTTGTACGCGAGCCAGTTGCCTGCCGTCGATGCCTGACAACCAATGTACATAGCCTTCAAAATCACCGACCACCACATAATTTTCGTAGGCGACAGGTGCGGTCAAGCGCCGTTGATGTAAGTCCTGTTGTTTCCACAAAGACGCGCCGCTACGCTGATCCAGCTGCCAAACGTGGCTGACCGAATCGGTCAGGTATAAATAGCGGGTGTCGCTGCTCAAACCCGAATGCGATGATATGGTTTCATTGCGCCACAACACATCGCCATCCAATTCCGACACGGCGGCCATACCGCTCTGATAGCTTGCCACATAAATGACGCCGTTGACCACAATGGGGTCGACATCAAGATCGACCAGTCGTTCCACTTCGGAGCGGCCTTTAGGAATGGCAATGCTGGTTTCCCAGACATATTTGCCGTCAAGCAGGCGCAAGGCGATTAATTTGCCGTTGTCGTAGCCGCCGATAACGTTTTCTTCGACAATCAGCGGCGAGCCGGTGCCGCGCAAACTTAAGGCAGGCACGTCGTGATCATAGCTCCAGCGTTTGCCGCCAGTTTTTTCATCGAGCGCGGTTACAGCGCCATCGGTAGTACGGACGACCACTATATTATCGGCGACAACCGGCACCGACAGCACTTCGCTGGAGACCCTCGTAGTCCACAGCACCGCACCGGTTTCAACATTTAAGGCAACCACTTTGGCATCGCTAGAGCCTAAAATGACCGTGCCGTCACCTAGGCCGGGGCCTGCGGAAAATTTAACGTCGGTTTCAGTTTCCCAGATCAAATCGCCGGTAGTCGGGCTTCTCGCCTGCACCAACCCGTCCCGGTCCGCCGCCAGTATTTTTCCGCTACCAATAGCCGGGACCAATTTGACCCATTGTTTGTCGGCACCGACACCGACCGATTTTTTCCAAATCGTTTCCAATTCGATTTCGGCGGCATATTCAAGCAAAACGCTCGGCGGATCGGCATTGTCCTCACCGCCTAAAAAGTAATCGGTAATGCCGGAAACGCCTTCGCCAATGGTTTCGATAGCGGTGCAGCCGCTTAATAACATAGCGAAAACAGCCGCAAGGCAAACGGAAAAAATACGCTTGCTCTTGGGGTTTCCAGCTTGCGACTGATTTATGCGGATCAAATGATTGCCCATTATTTTTGAATATCTAGTTTTTCTTGCGCAGTCAGGTCATCAATCTTAAACGGCAACAGCGGTGATGGATGCCCGTTTCTCAACGCATTTTGATAAGACGTGCGCGCCTCATCCAAACGATCCAGAGCCACATACAAATCGCCGACCAATTCATCATAATTGGCCGAATAGCTCGCTGCCGCCTTGGCATCGACGCTGTTAATGACCTGCAAACCCTGTTCATAGTCGCCGGTAGCGAGCATTAAACGCACTAGCCTGATTTTGGCGATATTGCTCAGATGCTTGTTCGACTCTGCCGCAATCGTTTTTAAAATCTGCTTGGCGCCCTCAAAATCGCCTTGCTCGGCTTTTAATTTGGCCTGCATCAAGCCGCTGTAAGTCGCATATTCGGAGCCTTTAAATTGCCCTTGTAGCTGTTCGGCCAGTTTGTTGACATCGTCCTTTTTATCTTCATCCAATGCTTTGAGTAATTGACCGTAAGTTGCGGAGGCCTGCGCCGCCTGATCTTTCTTATGATCCTGCCAATAATTCCAGCCCAGGATAACAACCACACCAATCACTAAACCGACAATGGCAGAGGTGCCGTTTTCTTGCCACCATCTTTTTAAGGCCTCGACCTGTTCTTCTTCTGTATCGTACATTTCCACGTGTTGTTCTCTTGTTTAATGTTTAAAAAATTATGTTGCGAGAAAGCCGGCTGAATATAGCTTTTATTTTACAAAGATATCCAAGGCTTTAAGTAAAATCAGTACAATTCCAGCGCCGCCAATGTACCATTTCATCGTGCTGATAATGGCTTCTTGCATTTTGACTTGGGCTTGTTCAAATTTGACTTCAATGGCGCCCATGCGCTTGTCGAATTCCCCAATTATTTCGGCTCTGAAGGTATTGAATTTTTCTTCCAATCGGTTGAACTTCCCTTCCAAGCCATTAAATTTCGCTTCTAAGCCGTTGAACTTTCCTTCTAAACCAGTAAATCTTCCTTCTAAGGCCACCACGCTCGCGGTCACTTCATTG
>JBLRXA010000085.1:0-13870 GCA_047920955.1 Methylobacter sp.
ATTGCATCGCTGCTTTTGGCTTCTCTTGATAATTGGCGATATGGCGCATAATCAAGGCAATCTTAAATGCACCGGCGTCGCCTTGTTTCTTCAATAACGAAATGGCTTGTTTCCAATAATATTCAGCGTCATATAAATCGCGTTCCTTTTGATAATTTAACGCCTTTGACCGGAGTAGCTCAAATTCGTCGGGCGCGCCAAAATGCTTGCTAAAGTCGCGCTGTCCTGCTGAATAGTTAGCTAAAGCCGCAGTGCAGTAAGCCTTGGCCAAATCCAAGCCGAACAGCTCCCGATATTGAAGGGCGCAGTTGAATTTTATTTTGTCGGGCACCTGACCTTTTTGTTTAGCCAATAGCTCCAGCAGTTCGGTCTGTTTTTTACTGAAGTTCTTGATGAGGGCGATAATTTGCCGCTGTTTGTATTCGTATTGCAACAACTCATTGACCAGTGCCGAGCCGTCACGGGTCGAGCTAAGCAATAAGGCGGCGGCTGGCCGATACGGGGAGTTGGCGGGAATTTTTGCTAACAGCGCCTGGGTCTGCTCTACCGATTCGGACAATGTCAGCGTGGCGGTCAACAAGGTGCGAAAATCCCGAAATGCAGAGCGAAACGGCAGTTGCTTTAAGGCGTGTTCAATCTGTTCCGGCTGGTTATTTTGATAAGCGGCTAAGGCCGATCTGACTAAAGCTAAATGGGCGATAAAAGCCGAGTCTTTCGGCAACAACGCTTCAAGTTCAGGCTTGTCAGTAATAATCATAAGACCCAGCAAGCAGGCAAGCTCAGGGTAAGCTTCGTCCAATTGTTGTGCCGATAACTGAATTAAACAGCTTTTAACCTTGGCTGCATTATTGGTTTGCAACAGCCAACTGATATAAGAATCATAGCCTTGATGCGGCTGCTCGGCATTTTGTGCATAATTTTCCCACAATACCACCGCCTCTTTAATCATGCCTTTGTCTACAAACGACAAGGCGCGCTGGTAGTAGCAGTGCGCCAAGGCTAATTGCCAGTCTTTATTAACGGTCTGTTTTAATAACTGCTTGTACAGCTCAATCGCTTCCCTATACTGACCGGCCTGGTGTTTGGCCTGCGCCAGCGCAGCAATAGAGGCATTGTCCGTATTCTCAGGATTAGATTTGATAGGTATTTTTTTCTTCATAACAGACCATTTGCTGCGTTCAGCGTCGTTAAAATTAAAATAACGAGAAGGTTTATAAGCCTTCCCAAGGCGTGTACAAGCCGTCGACATTGACGCCAAACATATCCAAAACCCGGCCTACGGTTTCATCAACCATCGCCGCCATCGAATCGGATTTGCTGTAAAACGCGGGCATCGGCGGGAATATAATGCCGCCCATTTCGGTCACGCTCGCCATGTTGCGGATATGCACCAGATGTAATGGCGTTTCGCGGGGCATGATGACCAAACGCCGCCGTTCTTTTAACACCACATCGGCTGAGCGCGAAATCAGGTTATCGCCAAACCCGTGGGCAACAGCGGCCAGCGTTTTCATTGAACACGGCGCGATAATCATGCCTTCGGTTTTAAAACCGCCGCTGGAAATACTCGCGGCAATGTCATCAATACCGTGCGTGACATCGGCCAATTCTTTTAATTGCGCACGGCTCATGTCCATTTCGTGCTTTAAATTCACCAAACCGGCTGATGAAATCACCAAATGCGTTTCCCATTGCTCTTGCGCCTGCAAAACCTGCAACATCCTTATCCCATAAACTGCGCCGGTGGCTCCGGTCATGCCGATAATCAAGCGTTTTTTTGGGTTCATTTTTTATCAAACTCAGTTGATGTATACTCGATGTTCAAGTTTTTAATTCTTGATTTTATAGGACTCCAGAAAACCAGGCCTTGCAGGCATAAGTGCTGCCATGTAAGCCTTGACACCATTAACGGGAACACCTTGATTTATTTGGATTCGCTTCAGTCAAGCTAAAAAAACTTGAAGACCGAGTGTATAGCTTTTCGTCATTCACTGTAGGGTACGCTGTGCGTACCTTTTACCTTGATTCTTAAGAACATGTATAAGGTACGCACAGCGTACCCTACCCACTATGCTTTTCCAGGAAATCGCCTTAAACGAGACTACTCGCCTGCCCGGACATCAAACTCAATCTTCCAGCGGCCACTATCTTGTTGCGAGACCGCCTGCAGTTCCAACGTACCGACTTCAGTGACAGCGGCGCACAAATGCACCGGCACCACTTCACCGGGGCGGCGGCCTTCTTCCGGCAGGGTGATTTCAATTTCTTCGAGTTCGTCCAGCTCCTCGTCTGTCCAATAATCCAGACGAGTGCCGACCTTATCCTCGCGCCGGGTGTTGGAAGCGAAAAAGCGAAAGCGCACCGGTTCGCCAATCACCAGACCGAATTCATCATCCGGCAACTCCTGCTCGGTGCCTTCTTCCATACCGAACGGGGCAATGCACAAGGCCTGAATTTCCGGCGCCATGCCAGGTACCGCAGGCATCGCGCTTTCTATGCCGACATAATAAGAGGCTGCGGTGCCGCCTTTAATGCGTACGCCTTTACCTTTACGCACATAGCCATAATAAGCCGCGCCACGGGCAACCGCCAGATCGAGATCGGCACCTGCCAATAAGCGGGCATTGGGCGCTTGCTCGGCGCTCAACCATGAATTTAACACGGTCATTAAACGTTCAGCCAAGGCATCGGCTTTTAACACGCCGCCATTAAACAACACGGCGGAAGGGTGCAGAAACGTCGCATGTGCAGGCAGATTAATGTCGTCAAGTTCGTCGGTAGCGCCTTGTTGTTTCGACAAAAATGCCGCCAGATGGCGGGTAATTGCAGCATCTTGGGCATAAGGCAGACCAGCGGTTCTTAAGCCGGTACGCGGGCGGCTAACCGGCCTGTCGCTGACCGCCACTTTCGGCAAAAAGCCTTCAACCAACACCCGGTTGACTTCTTCGCGGGTTAATTCGCTGCGCAAGGTGCCGCCGATTAACGATGAGCCCCGGCTGGCAACCACCAGCGGGATGCTGTCAAGCTCGGCATTATTGAAGATTTTTTCTTTGGCATCGCGACAACTGTGGGTTAATGCCTGAATCTGCCAAGGCTCCAGGCGCTTGCCGTCTTGTTCCAGTTTGGCTTTGACGGTATAAGCCAGCGCCAAATCCATGTTATCGCCGCCCAGCAAAATATGCTCGCCAACCGCGACGCGGGTCAGTTCGAGATTACCGTCCTGTTGGGTGACCGCAATCAAGGACAAATCGGTGGTGCCGCCGCCAACATCAATGACCAGAATAATGTCGCCGACTTCGGCATGGTTACGCCAATCGCCGTGGCTTTTTTCTATCCAGCTGTACAACGCCGCCTGCGGTTCTTCCAGCAAAATGGCCTGACCCAAACCGACCGCGCGCGCTGCATCAACGGTCAATTCCCGCGCCGCCGGATCGAATGAGGCGGGCACGGTAATCACCACATCTTGCTCCGCTAACGGCGCATTCGGATGCAAACTTTTCCAGGCATCGCACAAATGTTGCAAATAAGCCGTGGTGGCCTGGAACGGCGAAACGCGCTCGATATCCTCCGGCGCTTCAGCCGGTAAAATGGGCGCTTTGCAATCGACACCGGCATGACATAACCAGCTTTTAGCGCTGGACACCAGCCGTATCGGGGTTTTGCTGCCAAGATTACGGGCGATTTCGCCAACCAGATAATCCGGTTTTGGCGTCCACGGTAACGACGTCGAATCCGCCGCCAGTTCCGCTTCATGTGCCTGATACAAAAACGACGGTAATTGCGGCTTGTCCTCAACCGAACCGGGCGAGGTCAGTTGCGGTATCGCCATCACTGACGGCGAAAAGTCGTCATCGTCGATATGGTCGAGATCGGCATAAGACAACACGCAATGCGTGGTACCCAAATCAATGCCGACAGAAAAGCGCGTGCCCGATTGCGCGGGTTCAACCGCAACCGCCTCCTCCTGTTGAACTTGTTGATCTTCTTCTTGAGTTTCCGTTTGGGTTTTCGGCGCCTCTACCGCCTCTTCGTGTTTTTTGGCTGCTTGCAAACCAAATAAATCCTTCATAACTCCACCTCCGCCGGTGCCACAATCGCGGCATTATGCCCTGACGTCAGCTTGGGCAATTTGATGCCGGTCACTTGCCAGCCCTTATGCACCAAGGTGCCGGTGAACGGCGCTTGGCCGACAATATTGCCGGTCAGACGCACCGCCGCCGCGTCAAAACCCGCCAGCAGGGTAATTTTGCTGCCTTCCTGTTCGTTACGGACAGTCGCCAGCGTAAAATGTTCATCAAGCGCTTTTTTGCAACCTTCATGCACGACACGCGCCGCCACGCCAATATCGGCATCGCTGAACGCGGCAATATCCTCTTTGATAAAATCGATAAAGCGCGCTTCTTTTTGCAGTAAACCCAGCAATTGCAAGGCCGCATCCGGCGTCGCTTCTTTTAACACAACAGGTTCCGGTGCGGGGGCTTGAACGATTTTTTCAACTTCGACGATTTTCTCGACGACTTTAATAACCGGCTCAGGCGCAGGCGCGGCAGGCTGAATGGCCGGTTTTTTCCGGCATCTGAACAAACTGATCACCATGGTCAGCAATAATACGATCACCAGCAGCGACAACAGCGCTACCGTGCCCGCCAAACACACATGCCACAAATCGAAGGTGGTTGGTTTTAAAGATAAATCAATTGCATAGCTATTCATTGTTACCGCACTCTTTTCGTTATTATTGTTGACCCGACTTACGGGCGGCTTCGTCAAACATCATGCCTTGCAGCACATTACGGGTGGTTTGCAGGCGCATCTGTTTTAAATGACGGTCGGCGATCACTTCAGGCACTTTTTCGGCCAAATAAATATCGCGCATCTTTGATAAAACCGCTTCACATTGTTTCATAATCGCCTCGGTTGCCTGACGGCTGCCTTGATCGCGATAACCCGGCTTTTGCATTTCAGCGCTGACACACATCTTATATTGATAACTGCCGTCTTGAATTTTCTTAATTGTGGCATCGGATAAGGTGGTATTTTGCCATTCGTTTTTGGCATTATCGGCAAATGCTGCTGTAGCCGTTAATAAAACCGTTAACAAAAGAATTTTTTTCATGGTATTTCCCGATAGTGTTATAAAACGCTGAGCGCCGGATTTTACCCGAACTGGCCGAAAATAAACGTGTTAAAGCCGGTAAGACCGATGATGCGCCCGATTTTTCCAGTTTCAAGGGGGATGGAAGAATAGTTGGAGCCAAAGCTGGCTTTGAACTCCGACAGGGACGGTGGCTGTTATTTTTTGCTCGCTTCCTTGAGAGCGCGAAGTTTCTTATGCGAGTTTAGCCAATTACGTCTAAGCCACCCATGTAAGGCCGCAATGCTTCAGGAATACGAATGCGCCCTTCGGCATCCTGATAATTTTCCATCACCGCAATCAGGGTTCTGCCCGCCGCCAGACCAGAGCCATTGAGCGTATGCACAAGCTCAGGCTTGCCAGTTTCCGGATTACGCCAACGCGCTTGCAGGCGGCGCGCCTGAAAGTCTTTGAAATTACTGCACGATGAGATTTCCCGGTAGGTGTTTTGTCCCGGCAACCACACTTCCAAATCGTAGGTTTTAGTCGAGGAAAAGCCGGTGTCGCCTGCGCATAACAACATGCGGCGGTAAGGCAGCTTGAGTTTTTTCAAAATAGCTTCAGCGTGCTTGGTTAGTTCTTCATGCGCTGCCGCTGATTCTTCAGGTCTTACGATTTGCACAATCTCGACTTTTTCAAATTGATGCTGACGAATCATGCCTCTGACATCGCGGCCATAAGCGCCGGCTTCGCTACGAAAACACGGGCTGTGGCAAACGAATTTAAGCGGCAGGTCTTTGGCCTCGACAATCACATCCCTGACGATATTGGTGACAGGCACTTCAGCGGTCGGAATCAAATATAAAGCGGGATCGTCATTGGCCTTGAACAAATCGGCTTCAAACTTTGGCAACTGGCCGGTGCCGCGCAAACTGTCGGCATTGACCAAAAAAGGCACGTAAGTTTCATTGTAGCCGTGTTCGCTCGTATGGGTGTCGAGCATCAGTTGGATAATGGCGCGTTGCAAACGCGCCAGTGAGCCGTTCAATACGACAAAGCGGGCGCTGGCGATTTTGGCGCCCAGCTCAAAATCCATGCCTATTTTTGCGCCTAAATCGACGTGATCTTTCGGCTCGAAATCGAAACTTGGAATGTCGCCCCAACGGCTAATTTCCAGATTGTCGTCTTCGCTCTTGCCGTTCGGTACCGATTCATCAAGCAGGTTGGGGATGCCTTCCATCAGTTCAGTCATTTTCGCCTGAATGTCGGACAATTCGGTTTCGGCAGCTTTTAGTTCGTCACCCAAATGCTGAACTTGATCCAGCAACGGCTGCACGTCTTCGCCTTTGGCTTTAGCTTGGCCAATGGCTTTTGAACGGCTGTTGCGTTCGTTCTGCAATTCCTGGGTTTTAACTTGGATGTCTTTACGCCGGGCTTCCAGCTCAACGTAATAGTCGGGGTTAAAATCGAATGAACGCCGGTTGAGTTGTTCCTTAACAAAATCTAACTCGGTTCTGAATAAACGTGGGTCTAACATGACTTGGTAATTACCTTTAAATTAAAATTGTAGAGTACGCTGTGCGTACCATTAACCACAGGAAGGTACGCACAGCGTACTCTACCCGGCTAGATGTTTTTTAGTTTTTTGATGATGGATTTTGCCAAATTTTCGTTGATTTCATTATGTCGTGGTACAGGTTGTGATTGTTTGGTTTGCGGATTAGTGTACCAATCATGCCGCCCGCCATTACGAACAAGCACACAGCCCATTTTTTCAAGAGCCTTAATTAAATCGCGTCTATTCACTCAAGCAACCAACAACTCTTCAACTTTGCGAATATAAGGAATTTGAGCCGACTCAATATCATTTAACAAGTCTTTCAAATTTTCGATAAGCTCTTGCTTAGTCATACCCTGAGTTTGATAGTCAGGGTATTCGTTTAGAAACCCAATAAAAAAAGAATCGTCTTGCCAAAAGGTAAATTTAATTGTTTTCATAAATAAACTCTCTAATTCAAGTTAATCTTTGCGGTTCTATGTTTTGAGTGTTTATATCTGCCTGCCCACCAGCAAGCCCATCCAAATCACCAGCACACAAATGAAGCTGTTGCCGACGAAAGTGCCCAGCATTAAGTTCAAATTGGCGTCAAAACTAAAGCCGTGTTCGACCAAATACAGCATTAAATATAAGCCGGACAAGGTCAGAAAAACGCCGACCATAATGACCGCCAATACCACCCGGTGTTCCACCGATAACGCCACTTTTTGCAGCAAGATGCTCGCCAGCAGGCTGATCAAAAAAGCGAATATGGCGTTAATGGTCATCAAGGCATAAGGGATCACGCCGCCAGACCAGTGGATAACGCCATCCGAATAATAAAACAAACCCCGGCCACACAACAAACCGAGCCAGATGGCCAGCACACAGGCGCTAATACTAAGGGCTATGTTTAACATCGCTTTAGTTAAATTGCCCTGCTCTATCAGATAAAACGTTTCCAGCGAAAACGTGGAGAACGTGGTAAACGAGCCGATAAAGCCGATCAAAATGGCCGCACGGTATTCAAAGGTGACCGTAATCCGTTGCAGGATCAACGTTTCCGTCAACAAGCCGAGCAAAAACGAACCCATAATGTTGACAACTAAGGTGCCGTAAGGGAAGCCGCGCCCTAACCATTGATAAACGCCCGACGACACCAGAAAACGAATGACCGCCCCAAACGAGCCGCCCAGCGCGACAGCAAGAACCTGATGCATAAATTAAACCCTGATAAAGTGCTCGCGGTAGTAACGCAGCTCTTCAATCGACTCGATAATATCGTCCAGCGCCTGATGCGAGGATTCCTTTTTAAAGCCTTCTTTGACTTCAGGCGCCCATCTCGCGGCCAGCTCTTTCAGCGTGGACACATCGATATTACGGTAATGGAAATAGGCTTCCAGTTTGGGCATATAGCGGTACAAAAAACGCCTGTCTTGGCCGATGCTGTTGCCGCAGATCGGCGAGGCATTTTCCGGCGCCCAGTGCTTGATAAATTCAAGTGTTTGCCGCTCAGCCTCGGCATCATCAATAGAAGAAGCCCTAACACGCTCAATCAAGCCGGATTGTCCGTGGTGCTGCTGGTTCCACTCATCCATGGCCGCTAACGCCGCCTCGGACTGATGCACAGCCAAAACCGGCCCTTGCGCCAGAATATTCAAATCTTTATCGGTGACAATCGTAGCGATCTCGATGATCAAATCGGTGTCGGGATCAAGCCCGGTCATTTCAAGATCTATCCAGATTAAATGCGATGAATCCTGCGCCATTTATCGATTCCGTTGTATTGAAGAGGGCGGTTAGTGTAGCATTGGCTCATCTGTACGTCTAACTCTTAAACTTTGAAAAATACCGCTTATGAACAGCTTTACCGTCGTCTTTTTAATCGTGCTAACCCTTTCTTTTTCAGTCCAGTTTTGGCTGGCCAAACGACACGCCGCTTACGTTGCCAAACACCGCGACGCAGTGCCCGACGCATTTAAAAACACCGTGTCGTTAGACGCGCACCAAAAAGCCGCCGACTACACGTTGGAAAAAGCCAAATTGGGCAATATCGACAGCATAATCAGCCTTGTGCTGCTGTTATTATTGACGATTGGCGGCGGCATTAACGGGGCGTTTGAATTTTGGACTGCCACCGTGCAATCTCCGTTGATGGCCGGATTGGCTGCGGTCGCCAGCGTTTTTCTGGTGATGACCTTGGCCGAAATCCCCACCAGCGTCTACCAAACTTTTGTCATCGAAGAAAAATACGGCTTCAACAAAAGTACCCCAGAGCAATTTATCAAAGACCAACTGCTGCAACTGGTTTTGGTCGCCGCTATCGGCCTGCCCTTGCTGGCGTTAATCTTGTGGGTCATGGACAGCATCGGCTCATTGTGGTGGTTATGGGCTTGGGCGATACTGATCGGCTTTTCGCTGCTGATGAGCTGGCTGTACCCTACCGTAATCGCGCCGTTATTCAATAAGTTCACGCCGATGGAAGAAGGTTCGTTAAAAGACCGCATCCAAAGCCTGCTGGCGCGTTGCGGCTTTAGCAGTCAAGGCATTTTCATCATGGACGGCTCCAAACGCTCAGGCCACGGCAATGCCTATTTCACCGGCCTTGGCAACAACAAACGCATCGTGTTTTTCGACACCTTAATCAACTCGCTAGATGACGAAGAACTGGAAGCGATACTGGCGCACGAACTCGGCCATTTCAAATGCAAACACACCATCAAGATGCTGATTGCCAATGCCGTGATGACCCTGGTCAGTTTCGCGGTGTTAGGTTGGCTGATTGGCGAACAATGGTTCTACAACGGGCTGGGCGTGGCACAGCCGTCACATGCCGCCGCCTTGTTGCTGTTCATGCTGGTGTCATCGGCCTTCACCTTTTTCATCCAGCCTGCCATCGCCTATTTCCAACGCAAATTTGAATTTGAAGCCGATAACTTCGCCTCAAACCATGCCAAAGCGGAAAAGCTGATTAGCTCACTGGTCAAACTGTATGAAGAAAACGCCAGCACCCTAACGCCAGACCCGTTATATTCCGCCTTCCATTACAGCCACCCGCCTGCGGCCATTCGTATCGCCAACCTGGAAAGCCAAATACGTGTCTGAGTTAATGGAAGGCCTGGTTATTTCCCATTTAGGCCAGGGCATTGCGGTTGAACATGGCGAGAAGATTGTCTTATGCCAAACCCTGCGCAAACTTGATACCGTCGCCGTCGGCGACCGGGTGTTATGGACGCAATCATCACCTGACCAAGGCCGCATTGAAGAAATCCTGCCCCGGCGTTCGCTGTTGATGCGCCCATCCAGAAACGGCAAAATCCGCCCGGTTGCAGCCAACATCGACACTGTTTTTGTGGTCTTTGCCACCGAGCCTTATTGCGATTTTTTGTTGGTCGACCAATATCTGGCAATTTGCGAAAACCGCAATATCGATGCGGCGCTGGTGCTGAACAAAACCGATCTGGCACAATCGGCCGGTATTGAAAAAGAGCTGCAAGATTACACCCAGCTCGGCTACGCGCTGTACCGGGTCAGCGCCACCGCAGCCTCGGGGCTGGACGATCTGAAACGTGCGTTAAAAGATCAGGTCAGCATTTTGGCGGGGCAATCCGGCGTCGGCAAATCCTCGTTGACCAACGCCATCATTCCTGACAAGGAACTAAAAACCAATACTATTTCGGAAACCACCAAACATGGCCGCCACACCACTACAGCGGCAACGCTATACCATTTAAATGGCGGCGGCGATTTGATCGACAGCCCCGGCGTGGCTATTTTTGGACTGGCGGGACTGTCGGAACAGCAACTGGCTTACGGCTACCGCGAATTTCAGCCGTTAATTGACCAATGCCAATTTAAAAACTGCCGCCATCTGGTTGATAAAGGCTGCGCGGTGCGTCCCGCCGCCGAAAACGGCGACATTTCGATGACCCGTTATCAGCGCTTTTTAAAACTGAGGGAAAAAATGCCGACGGCATAAAAGAACGGCTTAGGCTCGGTTATCCAAGAACGCCTGATAAGTTAGCTGAATACCCGTTTTTAACGGTATCCGCGCCGCCCAACCCAATTGGCTAATTCTGGACACATCCAGAACCTTGCGCGGCGTACCGTCAGGTTTGGAACTGTCTTGTATGAAGCGACCAGAATAGCCGATAACCTCGGCAATCGTGTCCGCCAGCGCACGAATAGTCAGGTCTTCGCCGGTGCCGACATTAATTAATGGACATTGCCCGGCCTGAGTCAGCGCGTTATAACGCAACTCATCCAATGACGCCAAAAACACCAAGGCATTGGCCAGATCGTCGACATACAAAAATTCGCGTTTCGGTGTGCCGCTGCCCCACAGCACCACTTCGGCAGCATCAGCCGTTTTTGCCTCGTGTATTTTGCGTATCAATGCGGGCAGGACATGCGAGTTGTTCAAATCATAATTATCGCCCGGCCCGTAGTAAAGGTTGGTGGGCATTGCCGCCAGCCATGTCGTGCCGTATTGCCGATTGTATGACCAGCACATTTCAATACCGGTAATCTTGGCCAACGCGTAGGCGCGGTTGGTCGGCTCCAGTGCGCCGGTCAGCAGCGAGTCTTCTTTGATCGGTTGCGGACAATCGCGCGGGTAGATGCAGGAACTGCCCAAAAATAGCAGGCGCTTCACCCCGACGGCGTAGGCGGCTTTACAAACATTGGCCTCAATCAGCAAATTGCTCATTAAAAAATCCACCGGATAGCTGTTGTTGGCGTGAATGCCGCCGACTTTAGCCGCCGCCAGGAACACTATGTCAGGGCGTTGTTGCTGAAAAAACTGCAAGGTGGCCGTCGCATCTTCCAAGTCCAGTTCGGCATGACTGCGCCACACCAAATTGGCGTAACCTTGCCGTTGCAGTTCGCGCACAATGGCGCTACCGGCTAGACCCTGATGGCCTGCGATATAAATTTTGCTGTGCTTATCTATTTTCATACCTTCTACTCAGCTCGTTTTAGGAGACCGATGCCCAGCAATAAAACCAGTGCGCCCCACAATAAACTGGGCACTAGCCAGAACCAGTTTTGGTAAAACGTGGCGGGCGGATTTTTCAGATAAGGCACGTCGTATAAGCCTGTCCAAGCCTGATGTATCGGCGAACGCTCCAGGATGTCTCCCGATGCCAGCGAGACCGTGGAAATGCCGGTATTGGTGACACGCAACACCGGACGCCGAAATTCCACGCCACGCGCCAGGGTCATGTACATGTGCTGGTAAGGTTCCTGCCAAGTGCCGTACCAGGAATCGTTGGTCACGTTGACGATAAACTGTGCGCCAAGCTGTGCCAGTGAACGCGAAAATTTCGGGAACAGGCTTTCGTAACAGATTTGCGCACCCATTTTGTAGCCGTTCAGGTTCAACAATTCGCTAGGACCATGACCTCTGGCGAAATGTCCGGTGGCCGGCAGCCAGTTGCGGATTTCGGGGAACCATTGTTCGCCGGGGATGTATTCGCCGAATGCCAGTAAAATCGATTTGCTGTAATGCGGCGGCACGATGTCGCCGTCTTTATTCAACACAAACAGGGAGTTGGTAATCAACCGGGTCGGTTCGTCAATGCTGTAAGCGCCGGTAATCAATGGCAGTTGGCGTTCGCGCAGAAATTGCGCCAGCGCGACAGGGTATTCGTCGGTTTTAAATTGCTCGCCCAATAAAGCCGGAAATGCGGTTTCTGGCCACAACGCAAAGTCGATTTTTTCGTGTTGATGGGTTTTGAGTGCGCTGTCAGTCAGGGCGAAATAACGCTTGGCTATTTCGTTGCCGTAACCTTTGCCCAGTTCGGCGGCGAGTTTTTCGGCGTTTTCGATGTAGGCTTGAATCAGCAGCGTTTTAAAGGACGCATCCGGTTGCGGCAAGCGATTTTTTAGCCAAAGGCCGCCGATATTCAACAGCACAAAACCGGCAATAACAGCAGCTAAAATAATTTTTCCGGTATTTTGTTTGCGCTGTTCCCAGGCGATATACAGCGGCAGATTGCACAGCAAGGTCAAGGCGCTAAGGCCACTAAAACCGATGATTTCGGCCCAGTGGTAGATTGGGATATTGGCGCCATACCACGAATAGCCGAAATTCCAGTCGAACAGTGTCAGCGAATAGGCTTCACACAGGAGGGTGATAAGCGCCATTAATCCCAACGACAGCCGCTTTGGCCAGTTGAATTTTTGCTGCCCCCAAAACCACAAGACGCCGGCTATCGGCACAAACAAATGGGCAATCAAGCCGTAGACTATCATGCCAATGACAGCTACCGGCCAGTCCAGATGGGCAAATTCATGCAGCAGGTAGGTGACCCAATTGAAGCCAATTAGCGTGAACACGAACGCCGTGACCATGCCGCCTAGCAAGACATTTTTTAAGCGGGTTTGTCGGTTCCAGAATAGCCACAGCGGCACAAAACAAAATAACGAAGCCCAAGGCGGGAAAGGGATGTAGCTGGTGCCGATGAGGACGCCGGACAGGATGGGTAGCCAGTAAGCTTTAATGATGTTGGGAACGCTGTTCATGGTGTGTGCGGCGGGACTATGTAATTCGTACAGCGGGTGCTGCACGAGGTGCATTCCCTCGCCGGAGCAGGGAATGATAATGATCTTTTTTAAGCGGCAATATCGTCAGAAAGATAATGTAAAACCATCAGGCTATTTTCCGGCACTGCACATATTGCATAAGGAATTCCATCTAAGTCAGAGAATTCAACCTCCACTATACCCGGAGCGAGTAATTCCACTACTGTTCCAACCTGGCCACGGCGCAGATGTTTTTCTGGCATATCGTTGGTTAATGCGACAACTTCTAGTATTTTCATGGAGCATTCCTCACAACATAACAACTGACTAAACGGGGAAAATTTTCACCCGTCTTGATAATCCATGCGCTTCTGACAAATGCTTCGCGATTGTTCCAAGTAACCAAAACATCGAATATGTAGCGACAACCGTATTGATCAGTTCCCGTCATAAAAACTTCGTTATTCACAGTCGCTGCAATCAGTAAAATTTCGCGTAACTTTTCAGCATCAGCTGAGGTCATGCCTAATGCCGATAAAAACACTCTAGCCTTATGACAACCTTCTGGGTGCTGCGTGGATAAACAGTAGTCACGTAACTTTTTTATGTCAATAAGGTGATTTCCGAGAAATAATATCCCCCTGACGAGCTTGGACTGTAGAAAAAGCAGAGTCCACGCTTAGCACGAAAGCCACGAAAATTTCGTGTTTTTTCGTGCCTTTCGTGGACAATTA
>JBLRXA010000086.1:0-13428 GCA_047920955.1 Methylobacter sp.
TATATTGAATTTATGTATATTTCTATTTTATTCGCTTCGATTTCGACAGCCTAGGCAGACACCTTCCAGGTTTTAAAAACCTGGAAGGTCTAAACTTGCAAGCCTGTAAATCACCTAACCTGACCAGCTTTGATTTATCTGGTCTACAAACCCGCCAAGCCAAAAAATAGATCGAGGCTGCCGACATCGACGATAGCCGGGCCGAAGCTGCCGCCGGTGGCGAAGACGTGGCCGTCTTTGGCACCGATGCATAGACCGTTGTCGTAACAGCGGGCGTAATAGCCTAATATATCGGCGGAATCCGCATGATGCGGGAAAAGGTCGGCATAAAACGCTTCGGCCCAGTTAAATAAGGCATCAATTCGAGGCTTGTCGAGAGGCGCTGCTAGATTGGCTTGTACATGCGATGACAGGGCTAATTGAAATTGCTCGTTTGATAAACCATTGTTGAACAAGATAAGAAAAGCATCGGAAGGGTCTGGATGTTGCTCGGAAAACAGGCGCATTTCGACCCGGTAAGCACCGGCAGGCCCGCCGGGCACTTGTGTGGTGGATTCAAGGAACCAGTCCAAATGCGTATGCAGGGAACCGTCTGGTTTTGCCTCGCCCACAATCAAGGAGGCCGCGCCTGCAACGCCCTCAGCGGTGTATACGGTATAACCTTCGACCGCTGTCGGCAAACAAAACACTAGGCCGCAGTTTTGGTTGGGCTGGAGGTCTAGTCCGCCGGCCAAACGGATTTGCAGGTGACTTGGCGCAAGCGTCCATTGGTTAATGGTGGGATCCCAATAGTGCAATTGTCCTATCGCTTGATATTTAATGATGTCGCCACCGGCAAGTGAACCGGGAAATGCCTGAAAACCCGGGTTTTCGCTTGCTGTCGTGCCCAGAACAGTAAAAAACGGGGTTACATAAATTGGTTTGCCGGTTTGGTGGTCGATGGGTAAGGTGCCGCTGGGCAAGCCTAATTGTTCGGTGCCGATGATGCTGCAACCACTGTCAGGTCGCGAACAAAAGCCCGTTTGAAGCCGCGAATCTACGACCGTGACCTCAACATCTTGATGAAAGTCTTGCGCGTGTGCGCCGATTGTCGGCAGCAGGAGCAGGGTCGTCACTAATAAAGCGGCTATGGGGTGTTTTTTTAGGTGCATCATGGTTTTTTCCTATGCGGTTAAAAATTAGCCCGAAACCCGATTTCAAGGCTCATGCCGGGTTCGGGTGCGAAGCTGCGTAAAAAAGAGGTGGAATTGCGGATCACCGAATCACTCATGTTAGACGCCTTGCCGAAAAGCAGGACTTTTTGCCCGGTTTTGGTTTTCCAATCATAAGATAAATCCAGGTCTAAACGGTCGTAGGCGGCGGTTTGGGTTTCATTCAGGCCGGGCTTGTCTTGCGCCAGTGCTCGGGTGTAGCGTAGCGCGCTTTGCCAGCCGTTGCGTTCCGCGCCGATTTCAGCGCCGAAACGTAGCGGCGGCAAGCGAGGTACATCGCCGAGCGAGTCGTCATTAAAACGGCCTCTGACGTAATCCGAAAACAAGGTCAAATGCGGATCAGCCCAAGCGAAAGTCGGATGAAAGTTCAGTTCGGCTTCGTAGCCCAAAAAATTCGCGTCGTTGCCTTGATAACCGTATACCGGTAAACAGTTTTGCAAGTTGGCGCAATCGAGCTGAAACCGGGACGGGTCGGGGGCGGAATTGAAAAAATAGCCTAGATTTTGTTGGTAAATGAAGTCTTTCACCTGTTTATGATAGGTATTCACTTGGAGTGAAGTGAGCTCGTCATCGAAGCGCAAGCCGATTTCGTGATGATCGGCGCGTTCGCTGTTTAAATCAGTCCGTCCGAATTCAAAGCTGCGGGTCGCCAAATGCGGCCCGGAAGCGAGCAATTCCTGTATGTCCGGCGCCCGCTGGGCATGTTGCCAGGCCAAATAAACCGACCCGCCTTTAAATGCTTCATAATTCAGGTTGGCCGCCAGCGAATACGGTGAATGTTTTAATTGATCCGGCAACGGAAGCGGCGAGGACACACCGGCAATTTTAACCGATGCAACTTTAGGCGTGGTCACTTGGTGTTCATGCCGTGCGCCCAGTTCCAGGTCGAGGTCGTCGGTAAGTTCCAGTTTTTCGGTCAAAAAGACACCGAGCGAGTCGACATGCGAAGGCGGTACGTAGGTTTCGACGCCGGTGGCGGAAAAATTGCGGTCTTGCCACTGCAGGCCGACAAAACCCGATGACATTTCGCCAATGCGGTGGCCGAGTTCGACGCGCGATTCCCAAACTTCGTTGTTAAATTGCGTGAACGGCTGGCCGTTATCGAGCTCATCGTGCCGGTAATCGACATAACCGACTTTGGCGGCCGCGCTTTCTATCAGGGGCAGGGGATCGTACAGCATCGCTTCAAAATCGTAGCGCCGTTGTTCCATTGCGACCCGTACCGATTCTACGTCGTTAGCCTGAGTTGGACCATGGCTATGGCCGGGGACGCCGGGCGGCACGCCGTAATCTTTGACCATTTCATAGTAGCTGACGCCGATATAACCGGGATCGCCGACTAAGGAAATGCCCGCCGATCCGCCCTGGCTTTCGCTGCTGGTATTTTCAAGTTCGCCTTGGCTATTGCGTGTCGGCTGGATGCGAAATTGCTCGCGAATCGCATTTTCGTCCAGGGCTAGGCCTGGAATTTGGCTGTTTTCGCTGCCGCGTTGAAAATAATCGAAATGCACGGCGACTAAGTCTTTGCCCGCATCAATGCCGATTACGCCCGCTTTTTCCTGCGGGTTATGGTCGAAACGGAATTCGGTGGTGCCTTCAATCGGCTTTTTTGGCAAGCTGTCGGGGATGCGTTTATGTTTGACATCGACCATGCCGCCGATGGCGCCGCTGCCAAAACGTAAAGTTGCGGGGCCTTTGTGTACAGTGATGCTGTCGGCCAGTATCGATTCAACTGCCACTGCATGATCGGGGCTCATCGCCGAGGCATCGTGCGCGCCGATGCCGTCGTGCATGACCCGAACCCGTGGCCCGCTCATGCCGCGAATCACCGGCTGGCCAACGCCGGGGCCGTAAGACAGGTTGCTGACGCCGAGTTCGCGCTCCAAGGTTTTGCCCAAGGTGCTCGCGGCTTTCATGCGCAGAGCGTTGCCGGATAACTCGGTGGTGGCGTTTGCTGTTGGCGGGGCTACGCCTTCGACAATTATTGTTTCCAGTTCCAGGCTGTCTTCTTCTTGCGTATTTTCAGGCGCAGCGGCGGGTTCCGCAGCGAATGAAGTGCCGCTTAACAGCGACAGGCACAGTATGGTTTTTAGGAAAAATAAAACAGTAGATCGGGTCATCATGCAATCAAATAGTAAGGTGGCGGGTCATCAGTGGGGCATGATTTTTTTACAGTGTATAAACAAAAAAACGATCCGCCGCCAGTTAAGGCAACGGAACGTCGTTTTAGTGCAGCCTTGTTAAGGATTATAAGCCAGCTTCATCAAAGAATGTGTGCAGGCTGCCGACTTCTGTGAGGGCACCGAATGAACCGCCGCTGACGAAGACATGACCGTCTTTTGCGCCGAGGCAAATGCCATTGTCATAGCAGCGGGCGTAATAACCGAAAATATAACGGGAAGATTCATGGTTAGGGAAAAGATCGATATATACCGCTTCGGCCCAGCTAAATAATGCATCGACCCGTGGCGCGTCCAGAGCTTGTTGCTCTGTGCCGAGTTCCTCAAGCGCATGTTCAAAATCTTCCTCGCCGAAGGTGTCGCCAGCATTCAAATGAAAGGCCAGGTAGATTTTATCGGACGGCTCATAAAGGGCTGTTACGCCATCCGCCTCGGTGCCGAATAATGACATTTCCAACAAGTAAGCGCCATCGTCAGGGTTCGACGCATCGGCTTTGTCTATTTCGAAACTTAAATGGGTATGGATTTCCCCGGCAGTGTTGACCTGACTGATTAAGCCCCGGACGTTGATGCCTTCCGTTGCCGAAACCCTGTTGACGGTATTTGTTTTAGTAATTGCAATGCGTTCATTGAAACCGGTTGAGAGCCATTGATGACTGTGTTTATCCCATTTCTTCAATGTATTTTCAATGGTATAACCGATCAGGCTACCGGCAACAGAAAACCCAGAACCGCCAAAGCCCGGATCTTTTGTGACGAAAGGTGTCAACGAATTGTCGAAAGACACTTCATATAACTTGGCATTGCCGACCTGTAACGCTTCATGATGCGGGTCGATAATAATCTTGTTATTTTGCAAGGCCAGCTCAATATCCGAATGCGCGACTGTCGCCGCAAATGCGTTGGCGCCCATTAATCCGGCTAGCAGTAAGGGGAGTATAAGTTTTAAGCGTTTCATTGTCATAAGTTCCTGAAAAGGTAAATGTCCTTAAATTTAGGAGAAAATGCAATGTTATATTATAACATCCGGCTTTGCAAAACAGTTTGCATTGTTTTATTTGCCAATGTGTTGCCGTGTTTTTTGGCAGGTACTGATGGAGTATAATGTCCACGGCTTAATTTTTATGACCGTGAAGGCTAAAAGTAGGCGCTTTAGGTGTGCGTAAGGGCAAAAAACATGCTTGCCCTTTGTCTTTTGCCGAGAGCGGCCACATTCAATTCCAACCCTGGTGAAAAATAAAATGGCAGACATTCTGATCGGACGGCAACAGATTTTTGACCAAAAGCTGAATATTTATGGTTACGAACTCCTGTTTAGGGGGCATCATTTCGACCTGAACCATCAGGGAGATGCCACCCAAGCCACTAACCAAATCATTACCGACACTATTTTGGAGCTGGGCCTCAACACCATTGTTGGCCCGCATAAAGCCTTCATTAATTTTACGACGCAAAGCATCCTCGACAAAACACCGTTGCATTTGCCTAAAGACCGGATAGTCATTGAGGTGCTGGAAAGCGTTAAAATAACCCCAACCATCATCGACAATTTAAAAGAATTGTCCGAGCTGGGCTATATCATCTCGTTGGACGATTTTATTTTTTCCGATGACTGGACGCCGTTGGTTGAATTCGCCGACATTATCAAGCTGGACATTATGGACATGGGCGAGGCGAAAACCCGCGAACTGATACAGCGGCTTAAACCTTACAATGTGCAGCTGCTCGCAGAAAAAGTGGAAACCTACGCCGAGTACCAATATCTGGTTGAATTGGGTTGCGATTACTTCCAAGGGTTCTTTTTCAACACGCCCAATATTGTCTCCGGCAAACGTGTGGGCGTTAACCAAGCCGCCGCCATCGAGCTGTTAAACGCCATCAATAACCCTGATGTCCAATTTGAAGACTTGAACGGCATCATATCGCTTGATGTCGGCCTCAGTTACAAACTGCTGCACTACATCAATTCCGCATTCTTTTCCTTACCCTACAAAGTCTCATCGATTAAACATGCGATTGCCTGCCTGGGCTTTAAGGAAATAAAGCGTTGGATCAATATATTGACGCTGGCGGCCTTATCCGAAAAGCCGGAAGCGGTCATGCAAAATGCCTTGATCCGTGGCAAAATGTGCGAGGAGCTGGCGAGGTTGGGCGGCGACAAATCGGATAATTTTTTCCTGATCGGCATCCTGTCCAATCTGGACAGTTTGCTGGACATACCGTTGGATGAGGCGCTAAGCCAATTACCATTGGCCGATGAGATCGTTTCCGCGATACTATACAAGACAGGCGTAGGCGGCGAAGCGCTTAAATGTGTCATCAGTTATGAGCATTGGGATATTTTATCCATAGAATTTAAAGATATTGACCAATCCCTCATTGGCGATGCTTATATTAAAAGTATCAGCTGGGCAAAAGATATTATGAACAATATAGAATAACCATGTCATTAAATACCCTCACCAATCAAACCATGGCACTGGCGGGCATAGCCCAAGCCGCTGCGCTGGTGCAACAATTGGCCGCCACCGGCAGCGCCGATGCGGCCGCCTTTGAAGCCAGTATGGCCAGCCTGTTTATTAGCGATGAACACGGCGTCGCCGCTGTTTATGGCGGCTTGTCGGGTCTTAAGCTGGGGCTTGACCAGCTAAACGACCAAATGACCGGTTTCAAAATTGCCGACCCCGAACAGGCGCGTTATGCCGCCTCGCTGGTGTTTTTGGAAAATCAATTGGCTAAGCAACCGGCCATGCTGAAGACCATTTTTGCCGGGATTGAACGTGCGCAGGCGCAATCGGAACATTTCGGGGCGGTGCATGAAAATGTGCTGGCCAACCTTGGCGACATTTACCACACGACCATCAGCACCCTGCAACCGCGTATCATGGTCAACGGCGAGCAGGAATATTTATCCAGGCCGGATGTCGTCAATAAAATACGCGCCTGCCTGCTGGCCGGTATCCGCGCCGCCATCCTATGGAGACGCTGCGGCGGCACCCGCTGGAAGTTTTTGTTTTACCGAAAAAAAATTCAGGCCGAAGTACAAAAACTGCTGCCGCAGTTGTGACTGCCGGGATTTAACCAAAAAACCAACCCTTACACATTCCAAATGAGAAGAGAGGCGCTCTATGAAAAAATTGCAAACGCTTAAATTAGGACTGTTCCTGTCTGTTGTTTGCCTGTCGGCAAGTGTGGCGGCAGAAACTGACGTTGCCGAAAAAGCCGCTAAACCGGCTCATGGCGACTACATCGACTGGCGTTTATTATCGGTTTCGCACCGGCAAGACAGCAAAACGCTACGCGCTATTTTGGGCAATGACACGGCGATAACCGCTGCACGAACCGAGAAAACCAAGCCGTGGCCGGACGGTTCGGTGATAGCCAAAGTGGTATGGAAAGAAAGCACCCACCCTAACTGGCCGCAAGCGATTGTGCCTGGCGAGTTTGCGGCTGCCGAGGCGATGGTTAAAGACAGTAAAAAATACGCGTCTACTGGCGGCTGGGGCTTTGCCCATTGGGTAGGGGGGAAGCTGGTCATGCATGAGGAGGCTAAAGCTAAAGAATGTTTCGCTTGTCATGTGCCGATGAAAAACAATGACTATGTTTATACGTTTAATGCCTTGAAGTAAAAATACAGTCCACGAAAGCCACGAAAAGAAGCGGTAAATATAATAGTGTTTCGTGGTTTGTCAGACCTTCCAGGTTTTAAAAACCTGGAAGGTCTGCATATCGGTATCCCACAGCTAACAACTGACAAGCCACTAGGCTGCAATAAGCCGAAAGCCTGATATACCCCGTCGTGGATTTATTAAGCTTGGCTATTCAAATAATCCTCATAATTGCCATTAAAATCGACAATCCCGTTCGGGGTCAGTTCGATAATCCGCGTTGCCAACGATGACACAAATTCCCTATCATGGCTGACGAAAATCAACGTGCCGGGGTAGTTTTCCAACGCGGTATTTAGCGATTCAATCGATTCCATATCCAAATGGTTGGTCGGCTCGTCCATCACCATGATGTTGTTCTTTTGCAGGATTAATTTCCCGAACAGCATCCGGCCTTGCTCACCGCCGGAGATGACTTTAACCGATTTGTTGATGTCGTCGGCGCTGAACAATAGCCGTCCTAACGTGCCGCGTATGGCCTGGTCGTCGTCCGATTCCTTGCGCCATTGCCCCATCCATTCGATAAGCGACAAATCTTCGGCGAAATCGTCGGCATGATCCTGGGCAAAGTAGCCTATTTCAGAGTTTTCAGACCATTTGACCACGCCGGTATCTGGCGCCAAATCGCCAACCAGCGTTTTTAGCAGCGTGGATTTGCCGATGCCATTAGGGCCAATCACGGCCACACGCTCGCCGACTGGAATCATCAGGTTCAGGTTTTGGAATAAGGGTTCCTCGCCATAACCTTTGCTCAAATTTTCAACTTCCAATGCCAAACGGTGCAGTTTTTTGGTCTGGTCAAAGCGGATAAACGGATTGACCCGGCTGGACGGTTTGACTTCATCCAGCTTGATTTTATCCAGCTGCTTGGCGCGGGAGGTCGCCTGTTTGGCCTTTGACGCATTCGCCGAGAAGCGGCTGACGAAGGTTTGCAGCTCGGCAATCTGGGCTTTTTTCTTGGCGTTTCCGGCCAACAGGCGCTCGCGCACTTCGGTCACCGCAATCATGTAATCGTCATAATTGCCGGGATAAACGCGCAGTTCGCCGTAGTCCATGTCGGCCATGTGGGTGCAGACGCTGTTCAAAAAATGGCGGTCATGCGAGATGATGATCATGGTGCAATCACGCTGGTTCAGGATGTCTTCGAGCCAGCGGATGGTGTTGATGTCCAGGTTGTTGGTCGGCTCATCGAGCAGCATGATGTCGGGATTGGAAAACAACGCTTGTGCTAGCAAGACCCTTAATTTCCAGCCCGGCGCCACCGCGCTCATCGGGCCGTTGTGTTGCTCCAGCGGAATGTCCAGACCCAGCAATAACTCGCCAGCCCTGGCTTCGGCGGTATAGCCGCCGTATTCGGCAAACACCGATTCCAGTTCGGCGGCGTGCATGTAGTCGTCCTCGGTCGCTTCCAGGTTGGCGTAAATGGCGTCGCGTTCTGACATGGCCGCCCACATTTCGGCGTGACCCATCAGCACCACGTCCAGCACACGCCGGTCTTCGTAGGCGAACTGGTCTTGGCGCAAGTTGCCCAGGCGCTCGTTGGGGCTGATGCTGACATTGCCCGCCGACGGCTCCAAGTCGCCGCTCAAGATTTTCATGAAGGTCGATTTGCCGCAGCCGTTGGCGCCAATTAAGCCGTAACGGTTGCCGTCGCCGAATTTGACCGAGACGTTTTCAAACAGGGGTTTGGCCCCGAATTGCATGGTAAGGTTAGCTGTAGAAATCAAGTTTTTGTTCCGAAGTGTAAAGGAAAGAAAAAGCTAATCGGAGTTCAAAGCCAGCTTTGGACTCCGAATGGTGTGGAATGTTTTTTGCATGTTAGCCAAGCCAAATTTCAGGCACTAGAGTGGCCGTGTTTTGCTCGTCGCTAAGCCAAATTTGCCCGTCCTGAATGCTGGCTTGCAAGTGCATGGTGCGTTTGACTATCGGCATCAGCTGATCGGTGGCGTCCTTGGGCAGATTTATCACCGTCAAATTTTTAAAACGCTCGAGCTTGTGATGAATCTGCTTCCACCACACCGTATTGCGACCGCCATAGGTATAAAGCATGACCCGATCGGCGCGGCTGGACGCTTTGCGCAGACGCTTTTCATCGGGCATACCGACATCAATCCACAGCTCAATGTCGTCGGTCAGGCTAAGTTGCCACAGCTCCGGCTCATCATCGGTGCTCAGGCCTTTGGTGAATTGCAGCCGTTCGTGGGCATTAATGATAAAAGCCAGCAGGCGCACCATCAGACGCTCTTCGGTTTCCGAAGGGTGCAGGGCCATCGTGAGGTGGTGCTGTTGGTAATAGCCCCTGTCCATGTCTGAAATCTGACAGTCGGCTTTATAGATGGTTGACTTGAGCGCCATTCAGCGTATTTCATGGTTGAGTGTAACGGAGCGCCATTTTAGCAGATTTTAGCCCCGGATGTTTCACAGCAGCAGTTTATCGTCGATGGCGATGAAGCGGTTTGCCGACTTAATCAGCGAGGGCGCGGTCAATGCCGGTACGCCGTAAACTTCCGTGGTGACGCCGTAAACAGTTCGGGCCTTGTCCAGCAACCGGTCGAAATCGCCGTCACCGGACAACAAAATAAGCGTATCCACTTTGGCGGCAATGTCAATCGCATCCAGGGTAATGCCGACATCCCAATCGCCTTTGGCGGAACCGTCGCTACGCTGGATATAAGGCTTTAGTTTGACCTCAAAACCGATATTCCGGAGTATTTGCTGGAAACCCTGTTGCTTGCTGTCGCCTTTGTCGATGGCATAAGCAAAGGCCGCCACCACGTCGCGATTGGCGGTCGCCTGCGCCCAAAATGCCGCGTAATTGAAATGCCGCTGATAGCTTTGCTTGGTGGTGTAATAGATGTTTTGCACATCGACAAAAATGGCGACTTTTTGCATCGTTATTTAAGGAATGAACAGCAATAATCGCTAGGTGTTTTGACTTTCATGGTAAAGGCTGCATTCGCAGGCACGTTAAACGATTCGCCGCCTTTAACGGCTTGCCAGTCAGCGCCGGGCAATAAAACATCGAGTTCGCCGTCAATAATTTCCATTAATTCCGGTTCGGCGGTGTTGAAGGTGTATTCGCCGGGCAACATAAAGCCCAGCGTTTTGCTTGAGCCATCGTTAAACTTAATAGTCCGGCTGCTGACATTGCCGCCGAAGTAAACATTGGCTTTTTTGACGAGGGTGACGTTAGTGAATTCTGACATGGATGTCCTTGATGGGAATGGGTGAAAAAGTGCGCAATGATACCAGATTAGGCTGAGTTAGCGAGTTGTAATAAATGGGCCATGATACATCGGCATTGGCCGATAGCAGCGGTTCGGATAAGGTTATTTCCGAGAAATAATGTCCTTTGACGAGCTTGGATCACAGAAAAACAGAGTCCACGGCAGCCACGAAAAAATAGCATTCTTTATTTTCGTGTTGCTTTGGGATGCCTACTTTTGGCTTTGCGTGGGCAATTATTTGGGTATGCTTTTTTCAGGAAATGGCCTTACCTAACTGGGACATCCTAATTCGACCCGCCTAAAGATAGGCCGGGCATGGTATGCCTTGTGTTGGAATTAGCATTAAGGCCATTTTAATTACCAAAAATCGCATGTTGGATATAAAAAGTGCGGCCAACGGGAACAAAATTAGCAGAACTATAGTTAGAGTCTGAGGTTTTTGTTAAAAATCGGCGTAAAATGAACAGTTAAGATGTCATATTTTTATGACATGGCGATATTAACATTTTGACTTAAAATTTAAGGTGCATATGCCCAAGGCTGTTTCGCTATTTTCAGGATATGGGGGCTCAGATGCTGGTTTACTCACTGCCGGTTTCGATGTGGTTATGGCTAACGATATTCTGCCCTATGCCAAGGATGTTTATCTAGCCAACCACCCGGATACAGATTATGTGCTTGGCGATGTGCAAAAAATAGAAAATTTCCCTAAGGCCGAACTGCTAGTCGGATGCTATCCATGTCAAGGGTTTAGTCAAGGCGGCGTTCGCGACCCATCACGAAAAATAAATACACTGTATTTGGAGTTTGCAAGGGCGCTCAGACAAATCAAACCTAAAGCGTTTATCGTTGAAAATGTTTCGGGGATGATACGGTCGGATTTTCGGCATTTATTAGATGATCAATTTAAAGTATTTAGTGAAGCCGGCTACCAAGTTAAAGCGCAGGTACTTAATGCGGCTGATTACGGTGTGCCGCAAAACCGACGGCGTATTTTTATTGTCGGTTTACGTGACGATTTAGGGATGGAATTCGAGTTTCCGGCCCCAACTCATGGCGAGGGTAGGGAAAATCCAATGGCTACCATTAAAGACGCCATTTCCAGTATGCCTGTCTGGCCTGAAGGTGAATTTTACGACTTAGATTTTCATTGGTATTACATGTCTCGAAATCGCCGCTGTGATTGGCATGAAGCATCTAAGACCATTGTGGCCAATCCACGGCATATGCCGCTGCATCCTATGAGCCCACTTTTAATTAAGATAGAAAACAATGTTTGGCGTTTTGTTACTGAACAAAGGGCGAGGCGTTTTAGCTATCGCGAGGCAGCTTGTTTGCAGGGGTTTAAGCTCGATATGATTTTTCCTGATACCCCGGCGGGAAGTTTGGCAAACCGATATAAAGTTATTGGTAATGCTGTTCCTCCGCCACTGTTCGAGGCGGTGGCAAAGGCATTGCCACCGGTTTGGGATTGACAGCTAATCAGCTGAAGTATTTTTCATGGCTATTCTAGCCGGGGGCTTTAACGCTATCGAATCTAGCCTCGAAATCTAAAAACCATTGCAGAACAACGACTTCTTGCCAGCGGTTTTGCAAGTCAAGTAGCTTTAAAATACGCTCCCGGTCAATAAGAAGGATTCCGTTAGCACTTTGATTATCTGCCCATTCGCCATCCGCTGTTCGGTAACAAACGGGGGTAAACATGATGCCAGGGTAATCGAATTGCATTTGAAAGTAATTCCGATACCTTATTGCATGGGCTTCAAGTGTCTTCTGGGGCCATTTAGATTCTTGTGCGCCGCACTGCCCCAACAAGGCAAATGAGGTTGCTGCACCGTCATCAAAGTTGACTACAGCTACAAGGTCTAAACCGGCATCACCTGATGTTCCCGCTTTATCGCATTCATGATCATGGATTCTCAACACCGCTAAATCCTTGCCTAGAATTTTTAGTGCGTTTCTTAGATCGGTTGAGTAGTGGCTTTTTCGATCCTCAGAATTGGCATCAAAAATACGGACTGTTGCATGATTTGGCACTAATCCTTCCATAGCCAGCTTGCTTAAACAAGTGAAGGCTTTTGCCCATTTCTGCCGAATACCGCCGCTTTGATTAAATGACCGCAAGCGAGAACAGGCCAGCAGAAATCGATAAACCCGTTGTTTGTCGGTTAATGATTCCTTATCAAGCAAGACCAGTTCATCCCCGTCTACCGTAAATGGGTAATAGTCATTTAGGGCATTGGAACGGTAAGCCAATTGAGTGAGAACATCCTCTAGCTGATTTTCGTGCCGACCATTTTTTTCGGCACTGGTTTGCCCCATGCTGTCTGCTTCTTCCTCTGCCTCCGCTTCTATATCCAACTCGTCGGGACTGATGGTTCCCGTTTCTATAATATTTAACAGATCATTTTTATGCAGCTTTGTACGTCCGTTGTAACCGATGGTCAGCACCAGCTCCGCCAGATCGGCAAAAAGATGCGGGGTGTTGGGGTGCAGTTCTCCAATGGTAAAATCCATCCGGGTCAATTCCTTTGCTTAGTTAAAAACTATCTTCGTCTGCATTTCGTTTTTCCTGCAGCTCCCGACCTATCAATTTAATGTTTTCCGAAATTCGGCGCGCAACATTATAGGCATCTTGATCATAATTGACGGTTGCCACCATTCCTGCTGCCTCAGCTAAAGAGCCTTCAGATTGGTAAAGCAACCCTAAGAAATCTTTTATAAGGTCAGAGGTTTGCTGATAGGCTATTTTTAATGGAGAGCCTCCCCTAAACGCTTTCAATGCCTTCGGGTTATCAACAACGGCCGATAGCTCGCGAAGGTTTCTGGATTCGCCTACCCGCGTTTTCCCTTTTTCATTTTTTTCGTAAAGCCAACGAGTCAGTTCGGCAATTTCTTTTTCTTTTAATGCTTCGCGGTTAACAATTGGGTCTTGTGAAACGAAATCGCTTTCAGTGACTTTTTTCGAAACTCCGACAAAATTGCCGATCCGGTTGTCTGCGATAGCAGTGGATAAAACGGCAAATTTTATGGATTCCTCAGTAAGGCCATCAATTCCATAAAAATCATTACCTTCAATAACGTTATAGAGGGTGTTGATTCTTAATAATGTCACAGATTAAAATCACCCCCCTCCGTAATT
>JBLRXA010000087.1:0-13261 GCA_047920955.1 Methylobacter sp.
TAATTGCGGTTACGCCGTCTTCATCATGCCCCGGCTCAAAACGGTATTGCAGCGGAATGGTCAGGTTGCCGACTTTCTTGCTGTCGGGAAAATCCCATTCGTTGACATAATCGTGCTCCTGCTCCCGTGTTAAATCTTCCTTGGTTAAAAACAGGATAAGGGGGTTATCGCGTTCAACGGTTTTACGCCAAGTGTCCAGCGTCACGCCGCTGAACACTTCGGGCGGCAATTTGCTGTCGTAAAAGTCATACAACCATTGCTCATCTTCAACCAAATCAACCCGGCGGCCTTTGTGCTGAATCATGCCGACTTCTTCGAGCAATTTCTGGTTGGCGATATAAAACCGCGCATTGCTGTGATAATCATGTTCGACCAACGCCGAGCGGATAAAAATCTCCCGCGCGGCCTTCGGATCGACATGATCGTAAGGAATCTTGCGCCCGGCCTGCAGCGTCAAGCCGTACAACAAGGTGCGCGAAGACACCATGCAGCGCGCGCCTTTTTTTGACCAATGCGGGTCATAATAATTTTGTTTGACCAAATGTTCGGCGCAATGCTCTATCCATTCCGGCTCGATTCTAGCGACGTTGCGCGCATAAACTTTACTGGTTTCGACCTGCTCCGCCGCCATGATCCATTTGGGCTTGAGCTTATGCAGCCCGGAACCGGGGAAAATGAAAAATTTCAGGCCGCGCGCGCCTAGATATTCGTATTGCTCATGGCGAAAACCGATATTGGACAACAAGCCCGGCAACAAGGCGCGATGGACTTTTTCATAGCCGGCCTCATCGGTGTTCGGAGTCATTTTTAAATCGCCTTTAACCACCTGCATGATTTGCGCGTGAATATCGAACCATTCGCGCATACGCATATAAGATAGGAAATTGTCGGTGCAATATTTGCGCAACTTGCTGTTGGACAGGTGTTTTTTTTGTTCCTCGTAAGTATTCCAGAGAGTCACCAGCGTTAAAAAATCGGATTCCAGATGACGGAAGGCCGCGTGTTTTTGGTCGGCCTGCGCCATTTTATCGGCCGGTTTTTCGCGCGGGTCTTGCACGCTTAAAGCCGATACGATGATCGCGACTTCAGTCAGGCAATGCTCATACGCCGCCGCAATCAGCATTCGAGCCAACTTGGGATCGGTCGGAAATTTGGCTAATTGTTTGCCGACTTCGGTCAGTTTGCCTGATTTATCCAGCGCGTTGACTTCATGCAGCACGGTTTTGCCGTCGCGGATCATCTTGTCTTCGGGCGGCTCGAT
The DNA here is from genome assembly GCA_047920955.1 of Methylobacter sp. Taxonomy (GTDB): domain Bacteria; phylum Pseudomonadota; class Gammaproteobacteria; order Methylococcales; family Methylomonadaceae; genus Methylobacter_A. The sequence continues at coordinate 1,262 of JBLRXA010000087.1, forward strand.
GAACGGAAAGTCTTCAATATCGCCCAATTTTAACGACATCATCTGCAAAATAACCGCAGACAAGTTGGTGCGCATGATTTCCGGCTCGGTAAATTCCGGCCTGGCTAAATAATCATCGTGCGAATACAGACGAATACAAATACCTTCAGCAACACGGCCGCAGCGCCCTGCCCTTTGATTAGCGGACGATTGCGAAACGCGCTCAATCGGCAAGCGCTGGATTTTGCTGCGGTGGCTGTAGCGGCTGATCCGCGCGTGGCCGGTGTCGATGACGCAACGGATGCCCGGCACCGTCAACGAGGTTTCGGCGACGTTGGTCGCCAGCACGATGCGCAGTTTGCCGCCTTTGGGTTTGAATACCCGCTCCTGCTCGCTGACGCTGAGTTTTGAATACAGCGGCAGGATTTCGTATTGGGTTGGATGGTGTTTTTTTAAGGAATCGGTGGTTTCCCGAATTTCGCGCTCGCCGCTGAGGAAAATCAGGATGTCGCCACGCAAATCCCGGTACAGCTCGTCGACCGCATCAAGGATTGCGTGTTGCAGTTCGTCGCCGGTCTCGTCGGTGGCTTTTTCACCATCCGCTTCCTCTTTCGGAACGATAGGCCGGTAACGCACATCCACCGGATACGTCCGCCCCGACACTTCGATAATCGGCGCATTGTTAAAATGTGCGGAAAAGCGTTGCGTATCAATGGTGGCCGAAGTGATGATTAGCTTTAAATCGGGGCGTTTCGGCAACAGCCACTTCATGTATCCGATCAAAAAATCGATGTTCAAACTGCGCTCATGCGCCTCATCGATAATAATCGTGTCGTATTGATTTAAATAAGGATCGTTTTGCGATTCGGCCAGCAAAATGCCGTCGGTCATCAATTTGATTAACGAGTCGGCATGGGTTTTATCGTTAAAACGGATTTTATAACCAACCGATTTCCCCATCGGCTCGCCCAACTCTTCGGCGATACGGTCGGCAACGGTGCGCGCAGCAATACGCCGGGGCTGGGTATGGCCGATAAATCCGGCCGCGCCGCGCCCTATCGACAAACAAATCTTGGGCAACTGCGTGGTCTTGCCGGAACCGGTTTCGCCGCACAAGATCACCACCTGATTGTCCTGAATCAGCTTGGCAATATCGTCTTTTTTGCCGGTGACCGGCAAATCAGGAAAATTCAGTACCGGAAAACTGACCAGCCGCTTGTTTCTGGCGGCAACCGAGCGTTCAATCCGCCCCGCTAGCGCGTTCAGTTCTTCCGGGATTTTTTTACTGCGACAACGGTCTAACTGCCGTTTTAACGCAGGCCTGTCCTGATTTAGACACTGCGCTAACTGGAGGGAAAGTTGCTTGAAAAGATCGGGGGTGGACATCAAAAACAGCCGGATAAAAAGGCCGCATTATACGTTAAGGAACGGAAATTAAATAATTCATACCATTGAGCAATGGGCGACCAGCCGGTCGCCCCTACGACTTACGGTGTGTTTAGGTTATTTCTATGATCAATAACCAGCCGCCTTAGCCTGCTCAATCCATCCGGAAACCGGCCCCAATGGGCTCAGGTTCGCCCCATCGTAAAAGTAAAGTTGTTGATCCTCTGCGTTGTAGCCGACGGCTGTACCGGAGGCGCTATACATACGCGCATAATAAGGCGAGAGTTCGACGGAACGCTCGGTGCCCAAAGGCTGCAGCAGCGATGTAACGGTTGCCTCGCCCCAGGCGAAAAGCCGCTCGTAAGCGATTTCGGGTATGTACTGTTCTATCCAATCGAGATAATTGGCAACTTTGGCATAGACGCCATAATTGGTCGCGCAAGTACCGCCATAACTGACGACGCCAATCTGCAGCCAGTCATTGTTCCGGCTGTTACCCATAAACAGCGGGCCGCCGCTGTCACCTTGGCATGTATCTTTAGGTGTGCCGCTGTAACCGGCGCAAAACATGTTGTCCGTGAGCGTATCGCCGGTGCTGTCACTGCAGGTGGTGTTGTCGACCAGGGGCAGGTCAACCTGCCGCAGTTCGTCCGAACCCTCGGCGGCTTTGATGATGGTCTCGGCCATGCCAAGGAGCCCCCTACCGTTGCTGTTGTAAGCGGCGGCCAGTTGCGCCAATGTCGGTTGTGCGGTGCCGCCCAACTGGCTTTGCGCTAATAACTCGCTAAAACCGATGCCTTTCCTTTCGTCGTCAAGGCCGTTGGCAAGCAGCAGCGTAGCAACAATGTCGTCTTCGCTAATGCCCGCGTGTATTGCTTCGTCGAGGCATCCCTGAAGGTCGTCGCTACACGACACCGCCAGCTCATATTTCCCCGTCAAATAATTAGCCGGTGCTGCCAGGCCGCCGCGACCGACAGCGCGAGCCAGAATTCCGTTAGTCAGGCCATGGACAGGCGCGGCCAGTTTAACCACTGGGGCGTTGGCGGCTTCCGAAAGTTCGATCAGTGCTATATCGTTATCATTGCTGTCTGCATCGTAGTCAGGATGGCGGATCAGGTTGGCAGCGGCGATAGCTTGCCCGGTCGATGTTTGGCTCATCCGTTGGCGACCGATGACAACCTTGACGGTGCTTGCGGCCTGATCCTCGTCGAAGCAATGGGCGGCAGTCAAGACATAACGCGGATGGATCAGCGAGCCGCCGCACGAGGGGTCGTCATTGCTGATGATTGAGGCAAACCAAGGGTATTGCATGGCGTCAGATTGGCTGCCATTGACGATACGCACCTGTTTTTCGTTTGCCATAGCCGTGCCGGAAAGCAGCAGTGCCGTTGCAAGAGTCAACGCGATTTTTTTTATGTGGATTTTTTTCATCTAAAGCGCCTCTGGATATGTTGGATATAGGTGATCTTAAACTGATGATCGGCGGTAAGGTTGCCATAAGCACCCGGATTATAACAATGATTTTTTGCAGCCCCGTGCCATGGGTTATTGGGCTGTTTTATTCAGTGGTATTGGCAATAATCTTATGGATCCGTTTGCTGCTGATTGCGATGATGATCAAAATAAAGGGGATGGAGATGCCTTCAATAATGTCCGGGTTGATTTTCCAGCCGGCGATATGCAAGGCTTCGGCAATTTTGCCGATCAGGCTGGCTGCATAATAGGTGATCGCGACCATGGAGATGCCTTCAACCATTTGCTGCATGCGCAGTTGCATTTTTGCGCGCAAGGCCATGGATGTGAGCAAGCCCTGGTTTTGCCGCTCGATGATGATGTCGACGCGTGTGCGTAGCAGCTGGCTGGCGTTGCTGACCCGTTCCGACAGCAGGGTGAAGCGGTGCGAGATCGATTCGCAGGTTTTAACCGCCGGTTCCAGCCGCCGCTTGATGAACTCGCCCAGAGTCTGAATGCCCTGAATCCGCACTTCGCGCAAGTCGTTGACGCGTTGTTCCACCAGCTGATAATAGGCGCTGGCGGCGGCAAAACGGAAGTGGTTGCTGGATATGTAATTTTCAACTTCGGCCGCGAGCGTGGTCAGTTCATCCAATAATTCGCCGTCATTATTGTCGGGCAGGGTCATGGCATTGGTGATGGTGTATAACTGCCGGTCGGATTTTTTTAAGGCCGGGTACAGTTCGCGGGCGATGGGGAAGGCCAGCAGCGCCATGACCCGGTACACTTCAATTTCAAACAGCCGTTGCAACAAGCGTCCTGCCTGTTCCGTCCTTAAACCGTGGTTAATGATCAAAAACCGGCTGAAACCGTCAACGTGAATACGGAAATCGGTAAACACCGAGGCCGCGCCGCCGGTCACTTTGGAGCCGATGACCGGGTTGTTGGCAAAGTAAGCCGACAGTGCCGACAAATCGGCGGCCTCATCATAATTAATGTCGGTCGCGGAGACGATGGTGGCGTGGGCGGCGACAATGACTTGCCCGGGCAATTGCGACATCCAGTCCACCGGCACTTTTTTTAGCGCGCAATCGGCAAAAGGGTCTTTGGGCGTGTCGTGGACATAAAAGCTGTAAGTGCTGAATTCGCCATGCTGTTCCCAGCGTATTTGGAAGGAATTGAAGGTGGCGCTAAAGTGGTCCGCTGCCGTTTCAGGCGGGGCGACGCCGAAGCGTTCGCACAGTGTGGTCAAATGCTTGCGTTCCTGCATTTTTTCGTCCTGCGACAGCAATAAGGCAAGATGGCTGGCCCTAACCGGCAAATTAAGCGTAAACGGCGCGCGGGCGTGGACTTCGTTGTGCAGTACAAAGCGTTGCGGATGGTTGTCGGGAATGGGGAATAAAGTTGTCACGATGGTTTTTAAATTTAAAGATGGATTGAACCCGCCTCATCAGCCTGTCATTGGCTTTAAGGGGACGAATGTAGCGTGTGCGGCAGGCTTAGTTTAACAGGTCAAGTACGTTTTGTTGCGCCTCGAAGGATAGTTCAAAGCGGGTGCCGCAGGTTTCACTGGCGCGGCTCAGTTCAAGACGCGCCAGATGCAAATCGGCAATTTCTTTAACAATGGCAAGCCCCAGGCCGCAACCGTCGCCCGAACTGCCCGGAATACGGTAAAAACGCTCAAAAACCCTGTCCATTTCGCTATCCGGTATGCCCGGGCCGTCGTCTTCAACGATGAGCCGGGGTATTGGATAACGCTCGACCTTAACAATAATGTTGCCCTGGTCGCGGCCATAACAAATGGCGTTGTCCAGCAAATTAGCCAGCAATTCGCGCAGTAAAACTTCGTCGCCTTGCACATATAACGGCTGTTCAAAGCCTTCAAAACTGAGATCCATCTGCCGTTGCAGGGCTTTAGGCACCCAGTCCATGCAGGTTTTTTTAGCCAATGCGCACAAATCCAGCTGCCGCAACTCATAGCCGCCGTTTATCGGTTCCGACCGCGCTAAAATCAACAGCTGCGTGGTCAGATGCGACATGCGGTCGGCGCAGCCTTGAATGTGTATCAGCGCGGGTTTCATCGCGGTCACATCCTGTTCACGCAAGGCCCGTTCCGCCTGCAATTTTAAGCCGGCCAGGGGGGTGCGCAATTGATGCGCGGCATTGGTGATAAACCGTTCCTGGGTCACAATCGCCTGTGCCAGACGTTCCAGAAGGTCGTTAATGGTATCGGTCAGTGCGCGCACTTCGAGGAACACATGCTGTTCGGGAATGGGGCGCAAATCGCGCGGTGTGCGCTGGGCAATTTCGTCCGCCAACACACGCAACGGTTGCAGGCCGCGTTTGACCCCGGCCAATAAATACAGGCCTATTAATAGCACCAACACGATTTGCGGCACCAGGTCGGCCAATAAAATGTCCATCATCATGCCACGGCGTTTATTCAAGGTTTCCGCCACATGGACAAAAACCTTTTCATGGGATTCGTCGTGGGTAATCAGGATGGACACGACGCGCACCGGCTCGTCATACATTTCATCATTAAAATAAATCGGGCTCGTCCCGTTCATTGCCTGCGCCAAGGGTTCGGGGACGAATTTATCGCCCGCCAACATGCCTTTTTCTGCCGAGATGATTTTAAAATACGTTTTGTCCAACTCGTCCCATTTGAAAATATCCAACGCGGCGGGCGGCAGTTCCACCCAGATATTGCCTTTGCGCACTTTGATGCCTTCCGTCAATGACCGTGCCGAATCCAGCAGCCAGCGGTCGTATGCGACGTTGACATGGTGCAGGGTGACAAAATAGGACAGCACCGTTTCGATGCTCATGAAAAAAATCAGCGGAATGGCCAGCCGCAGCAGGATCTCGGTTTTCAGGCTGCGGCTTTTATTCATCATCCGGGCGCTCCAGTAAATAGCCGAGTCCGCGCACCGTCTTGATGACGGCACCATAAGGTTCTATGCGCTTACGCAGGCGGTACACATAAATCTCAATGGCATTGTCGGTCAGGGCGTCGCCATCAACAGCCAGGCGTTGGGCAATAGAGTCTTTGCTGACGACATTGCCCGCCCGCATCATCAGGACTTCCAACAGGCCGTATTCGCGTGCTGACAGGGCAATCGGCTGGTCGTCCACTAACACGCGGTGGTTATGGGTGTCGAGGGTCAGGCGACCGCTGACGATGTCGTTACTGAAGCCGCCGTAACAGCGCCGAATCAGGGCGCGGACTCTGGCTTCAAGTTCCCGGAGTTCAAAAGGCTTGGTCATATAATCGTCGGCGCCCTGTTCGATGCCGTTAATCCTGTCGTTGACGCCGTCACGCGCGGTCAGGATCATGATGGGCAAGGGAACCTTACGGCTGCGCAGTCGGCGTAACAAGTCCAGGCCATCAACATCCGGCAAACCCAAATCCAGCACGATCAGGTCGAAACCCTGTGCTTGCAGCAAGTGTTCGGCATAAGCCCCGGACGTTGCACAGGTCACTGAATAACCGCTGCCGCCCAAGGTATGAAGCAAACCATCGGCCAAAACGGCATCGTCTTCTATCAATAAAATGTTCATAAACCTGTGAAAGGTTGGTGAAAGGGAAGGGGGCTAGAATTATAACGCGATAATAAACCGGAGCGTTGCCTGGTTGTTTTTTCTGCCGCAGGCAAGCGAAATATTATTTATGGGGCGAGCTTATTTTACTTATGACGTTTAACCATTAACATCGGCACAGTTGATACTATGAAAACGCAAGCAACAGAAAAACAGCAAAATTCTAATTTTCAAATTAAAAACGGCAGCCTGTTCGCCAACCTGAAATACGATTTACCGGCAGGCCTTGCTATTTTTCTGGTTGCCGTACCGTTATCGCTAGGCATCGCGTTGGCATCCGGCGCGCCGCTGTTTTCAGGCTTGATTGCGGGCATTATCGGCGGGCTCATCGTGGCGCCGTTAAGCGGCTCTGAACTGGGCATCAGCGGTGCAACCGCCGGTATTGCGGTCATTGTCTGGTCGGCGATCGACAAACTCGGCTTCAACGGTTTTTTGCTTGCGCTGGTCATTGCCGGCATTTTTCAAATCATCATGGGCTTGTCCAAGGCCGGGGTTATTGCTTATTACTTCCCGTCATCTGTGATTAACGGCATGTTGTCGGGTATGGGGTTGATACTGTTTTTGAAACAGATCCCCCATGCCATGGGCTATGACCGGGATTATGAAGGCGACACCTCCTTTTTCCAGTCCGACAATTACTCGTCTTTTACTGAGTTGGGCAATATTTTTGAATTCAGCTCGCCGACGGCCATTGTCATCGCCCTCATATCATTGGCCATTCTCGTTTTGTGGGAACAGCCGTTCATGAAAGCGCAGCGTTTTTCCCAATTATTCCAAGGCGTTTTAATCGCCATTTTAGCGGGTACGCTGATTAATTTGGGATTACAGAGTTTTTATCCTGAATTAGCACTGGGCGGTAATCACCTGGTTATGATTCCCGTACTGAACAATGCCGACGATTTGTTAAACCAATTGCATTATCCCGATTTTTCCCAGCTTAATAACCCCGCTATTTATTTCACTGCGTTGACTTTAGCCGTCGTGGCGAGCCTAAAAACACTCCTTTCGGTAGAAGCGGTCGATAAAATGGACCCCTATAAAAGGGTGACGCCCACCAACAGGGAGCTGATTGCCCAAGGCATCGGCAATGCCTGTAGCGGCCTGATCGGCGGCCTGCCGTTGGCGCAGGTTGTCGTGCGTAGTTCGGTCGGCGTCCAATCCGAGGCAAAAACCAAAGCGGCGGCGATTGTATGCGGGCTGTTGCTGCTGTTTGCGGTGATTTTTATCCCTGCATTGATCAACAAAATCCCCTTGGCCAGCTTGGCCAGTGTGTTGCTGGTAGTCGGCTATAAACTGATCAGGCCGAAATCATTTACCCTGATGTACAAAGCGGGGATGTATCATTTTGTCCCGTTCTGCATCACCATTTTGGGGATGGTTTTTACCGATATGCTGTTCGGCCTCATTATCGGGTTGATTGCCGCCTTGTTTTCAATTTTGCTGGAAAATTATAAAAGCGCGTTTTATTTTAATGAGTCGCACATCGGCAATAAAACCATACTGCGCTTATCTGAGCATGTGTCTTTTCTCAATAAAGCCAATATCCAACGCACCTTTGAACGCTTGCCCGACTACTCGGAAGTCGTCATTGATGCAACCCGTTCAAAATATATTGATTACGATGTCTACGAAATTATTGAAAACTTCAAGATTGAAGCGCAGCGAAAACGTATCAAACTGACCATTGAAAACCTGCGCGGTTTCGGTGTGCTTGACCCGGTCGAAAATGCCCGTGCGCCCACTTACGATACCCAGCAGGCACTGACACCGGATAAGGTATTGACGCTGCTGAGGGAAGGTAACGAACGCTTTGTCAATAACCTGAAATCGAACCGGAACCTGTTGGAACAAATTAACGACACCCGCCAGGGGCAATTCCCCATTGCCATTATCCTCAGCTGCATGGATTCGCGTACCTCGGTCGAATTGATTTTTGACCAAGGTTTGGGCGATGTGTTCAGCGCACGGGTGGCCGGCAATATCGTTAACGACGACATCCTCGGCAGCATGGAATACGCCTGTAAATTGGCGGGTTCCAAATTAATCGTAGTCTTGGGGCATTCGCATTGCGGTGCCATCAAAGGCGCTTGCGCCGATGTCGAATTGGCACATTTGAGCGGGCTGTTGCACAAGATAAAACCTGCGGTTGAGGCGGTAAAAGCCGAAGAAGAGTCGGTGGATGCCAGTCCCAGTAACGACCGCTTTATACAAAAAGTGGCCAATAAAAATGTGCAGCTGACCGTCGAGCAAATTAAAAACAAAAGCCCTTTATTGGCGGGCATGTTAGAGAGTGGAGAAATCGGCATCGTCGGCGGCATGTACGACATCGAAACCGGAAAAGTAAAATTTTATACACAGGATTAACCCGACAGACCTATGCACCCAGCTTCAGCACCGATAAAACAGTTATTCTTAAGCGTAATATTAGCGATGGCGGCGCCGGTGTGCGCCCATATTGACAACGACAGCCGCTCGGAAATCGGCGATGCGGCGTTAAGCAGCGATGCACCGCATATCCCTGAACCGATGGTTTTTGATTTGGTCCGGCCATTGGGCGTCCGCCAAGGCGATTTGGAAGTGAACATGCTGGCCGGGCACTCGCTGCGTAGCGGCCACACCGAATGGGCGCCGGAAATCGAATTCGGCCTGTTCGACGATTTTGCCGTAGAGCTTGAAATGCCGTTCGACCAGCTGTCGCTGGCCGATTACAAGCTGGCAATCCAGGGCACATTCGGCACCGAATTTAACAACCGTTTTATCCACGGCTGGCAAATGATCGGTTACCACGACAGGAAGGAGAAAAAATACTCGATTGACGGCCTCTATTTGGCCGGATTCCGTTTGAACTCGGCCATCAGCAATTTCAACATGATCGGCCTGCGCCGGGAAAATGTCGAAAATGACGGCCATTTTGTCGGCTTATTCAATACCAGCTGGTTTTACGATTATTCGCAAAAACTGACCCTAGGGATTGAAATGAATAACGAATTTAGCCAGGAAGCGGGCTGGCATTATCTGCTGATGCCGCAGGTGCATTGGGATTTTAGTGACCATGTCACTCTCCAAGCCGGTACCGGCTTCAGTCAGACCGCTGGCCGTCAAACCGACTGGCAGGGTACTTGGCGCATGGTTTACGCCTTTTAAAGGCAATTAAGAAGGTAGCGCCATCGGGCGTTTTTTAGTATTGAATCTTTCGACGATTCATTTTTTGTATTGGGCAACTTATTTTAGGAGAAAACTATGATTCCATTAGCTAACCGAAAAATACTGAGCCGTTTCGTTCTGTTTGGCATGGTGGTCGCGCTGTACGATGTGATATTGCACACAGTGTTCGTTTTTTTGCACCTTGCATTCGAGTGGTTTGAACTGGGTCTTGAGGAAATCATCGAACATGTGTTTCATACTACCCGCCAACAAAGCCAGATTATCGTTTTTTATCTGCTGTGGTTTATGGCACTTTGTGTGCTCTACCGTCTATGGCGCGCGCTACCGAGCATTGTAAATTGGTTTAAAGCGCAACTTAACCAGTTAAAAGCGCAGTTCCTTGACGCCTGTTCAGAATGTAAGTCATATATTAAAGATTACTGGGGGGAGCAGTCTTCACTGCAAAAAGTAAAATGGGTTGCTTCATTATCATTGAGTTTATACGGCCTGACTTTTTTTGCTTTCTAGTTGCAACAAAGGCGGGGGCTATATTTTGATGTTGCACGTTATAGGCCTAGTTGTCGTCTAACATAAGCCGAGAACTTGGCCGTCCAATAACTTACAAACACTGCTCAATCATAGCTTCCGCCTGCTGTAGGTAACTGCGCCCGAACAGGTTTAGGTGGTTGAGGATGTGGTAAAGGTTGTACAGTGTTTTCCTGCGGGGATAGCCGGGTTCCTGCGGATAGGCGTCTTGATAGGCCTGATAAAATGCAGGGCTGAAACCTCCGAATAATTCGGTCATGGCCAAGTCGGTTTCCCGGTCGCCAAAATAGCAGGCTGGGTCGTAAATGACCGGGTTGCCCTGTTCATCTGCCGCCGCATTGCCGCCCCATAAATCGCCATGCACCAAAGCCGGTTGCGGGCTGTAGCCTGAAAATAACGGCGCTAAATTGGCGCAGAGTTTGGCGCCCTGTGTTTGCAAACGTCCGTTATAGCCGTGCGCAGCCGCCAGCGTCAATTGATGGCCCAAGCGTTGCTCAGCCCAGAAGCTCAGCCAGTCCTGATAACGGCCATTGGGCTGTGTGCTGCTGCCGATGGTATTGTCGCGCTGCCAGCCGAAATAATCCTGCGGTTGCCGGTGCAGTTGCGCCAGCTGTTGGCCGAGCCGCTGTTCGGAACGGCTGTTCAGGCCCGTTAAGGCGATATATTCCAGCACCAAAAAAGCATGATCCGCACTTTGCCCGCACACAACAAACTGCGGGATGCGCAAGGTTTGGCTTTGCGCCAAGGCTTGCAAACCGGCGGCTTCGGCTTCAAACATCGGCAGCCGTTCGGGGCGGTTCAATTTGACAAAAAAACTGCCATGTTCCCCTTGCAGGCGGTAAGCCGCGTTAATGTCGCCGCCTGATACCGGCTCTGCTTTGAGTAGCTTGAACGGCTGCCCGGTTGCCGCTTCGATGTGCCGGATAATGGCCTGCCAATTCATGCGTAGAGTTTGCCGAACAGGTCGAGATGGGTCAGGTACAGCCGCAAATCCAGTTCAATCTGGTGATAATCAGGCTCCATGTATTCGCACAACTTATAAAACGCCTTGTTGTGGTCTTTTTCTTTTAGATGCGCCAGTTCATGCACGACAATCATGCGTAAAAAAGCCAGCGGCACGTTCTTGAACAGTGACGCCACGCGGATTTCATTTTTGGCCTTGTGCTTGCCGCCCTGTACGCGGGAAATAAAAGTATGCAGGCCCAAGGCATGATGCAGGTCTTTAATCTTGTCATCGTAAATCACTTTGCTTAGCGGCTGCGATTGCTTGAGCAAATCGTTTTTCAGCTCAACGGTGTAGGCATAAAGCGCCTTATCCGTCCTGACTTGATGGGCTGTGGGATATTTTTTCAGCAGCGTTGCGCCGAGTTTGTCGTTGCCGATGAGTTGGCGCACTTGCTCGGTGATGTGTTCGGGATAACCGATTAAATATTTCAGTTCGGGCATGGCTTATTTCATTGATTTTAGGATTTGTTCCAACGGCGCCAGCGAAATTAGCGCACGATACAAAATAGTTTTGTCTTCCATCAGGCCGTAACATTCATAGTGGTAGGGCGAGTCTATCGCGTGGCCGATGCCTTCTTTCCGGGTTTCCGGGGCGATTTGCCGGATCAGGATATACAGCGCATCGCCGGATTTTAGTTGCGCCAAATAACTGCGGTCAATGCTGATTTTGTGTGACATATACACCAGCGGGTTGCGCTCGAAATCGTGTTTTTCCAGCACCGCTTTCTCTAATAAAGCGCTGGAAATCAGGCTGCATGGGAATATTTCCGGAAACACCGCCTTGTTTTTAAACGGGTCGAAAAAAGCGTCCTGATCGACCAAAGAGCCGCACAGGAAATTTTTGGCGTTGCTGGTGGTGATAAATTTTCGTTTCAGGAAAAAATG
>JBLRXA010000088.1:0-2210 GCA_047920955.1 Methylobacter sp.
GACTTTACTTTTTGAGCCATTGGTTGAGATTTAAAAGTTGAGCATCGCGTATTTATCAGAACTACAAACAATACGGCGCCATTGCTTCATTCCACATCAATGATGACGCCAAAAAAGAAGCCTTGAAACGCGGGTATTTTGTCCTGCAACGTAGCGGTGATTTAGTCCATACCGAAAGTAGCGAGCATTTGACGGTATTGTAGCGGTCGCCCCATCTTTTTTAACTTTCTGGTATTTAAATGATGAACTTTACCACTGCCGCTCTTTGCGATGCCCATTCCGACGGAAACCATTTTCAAATTGCCGAACCGCTACTGCAGGCTTATGGCGGTCAGGCCCGTTTTTGCGGCCAAATCACCACCATCAAAGTTTTCGAGGACGATGCTTTAATCAAAGCCGTGCTGCAAGAGCACGTTGAAAACCGGGTATTGGTTATTGATGGCGGCGGCTCCCACCGTTGCGCCTTATTAGATGCCGACTCGGCAAAACTTGCCGTCGCTAATGGCTGGCAAGGCCTAGTGATTCATGGCTGTATCCGCGATTCTGCGCTCATTAATCAGTTGCCGATTGGCATCCGCGCACTGCATACGCACCCATTAAAGAGCCATAAAAAAGACCCAGGCGACCGCGATTTATTAATCACCTTTGCCGGTATTAATTTTAAGCAAAATCATTTTTTATATGCTGATGACGATGGAATTATCGTCTCGGAAACGCTGTTGGGTTAAAATGGCCTCACATTAACCTAGTAAAGAACTCAAGATATGCATATTGTACTCGCTAACCCCCGTGGATTCTGTGCCGGCGTTGACCGTGCCATTGAAATTGTCGATCAAGCCATTGAGGCTTTCGGCGCCCCCATTTACGTCCGTCACGAAGTTGTCCACAACCGCACCGTTGTTGATGGCCTGAAAGAAAAAGGTGCCATTTTTATTGAAGATTTGACCGATGTGCCGGTCGGCTCTTACTTGATTTTCAGCGCCCACGGCGTTTCCAAACAAGTGCAGCAGGAAGCCAAAGAGCGTGCTTTAACCGTTTTTGATGCCACCTGTCCGCTAGTGACCAAGGTGCATTTGCAAGTCGCCAAACATGCCAAAGAAAACCGTGAAGTTATCCTGATCGGCCATGCCGGCCATCCGGAAGTGGAAGGCACTATGGGGCAATATGAACGAAGCACCGATAATGGCGGCATCTATCTGGTGGAAACCCCGGCAGATGTAGAAAAACTGGAAGTAAAAAACCCCGATAATCTAGCTTACGTGACGCAGACCACCTTGTCGATGACCGACACCAAAATTATGGTCGATGCTTTACGCGCACGCTTTAAATCGATTCAGGAACAAAAAAAGGACGACATCTGTTACGCCACGCAAAACCGTCAGGATGCTGTTCATGAGATGGCAAAAACGGCGGATATTATCCTGGTGGTTGGCTCGCCTAACAGCTCCAATTCCAATCGTTTACGCGAAATTGCCGAGCAGCTTGGCAAGCGAGCGTATTTGATTGATACGGCAAAAGACATGCAACAAAACTGGTTTGACGGTGTTGCCGTGGTCGGCGTTACCGCAGGCGCTTCTGCACCGGAAGTGCTGGTTCAGGAAGTGATTGAACAGTTAAAACAATGGGGCAGTCAGTCGACGCTTGAAATTCAAGGCATTGAAGAAAAAGTGGTGTTTTCTTTGCCTAGAGAATTGAAAAAACATATCAACAACAATTAATCATTCCTGGTTTTAAGGCTATTTCCTGAAAAAAGCATACCCAAATAATTGTCCACGAAAAACACAAAAAGCACGCTTAACCAAAAAAAGTAGGCATTCCCAAGCGATATGAAATATGAAAATAAGCAATGCTATTATTTTCGCTGCTTTCGTGATGTTCGTGGACTCTGTTTTTCTACAGCCCAAGGTTATCAGGGGATATTATTTTTCGGAAATAGCTTAAGGCGGGCAACCGCGTCCGCCTTAGGCTCTTTCTGTGAGAAACACCCTAGCCTGTCCAAACACCATCTACCAAGCCGAAAATATTATTAATATTCAATCACCTAAAAATCAGCATACCCACATCATTGTCCACGAAAAAACACGAAATTTTCGTGTTTATGCCTAAGTGTCTACAGGCCGCCGGACGCAGACCTTCCAGGTCTTAAAAACCGGAAGGTCTAACCTTTCTCGGAAATCACCTAAGTTGATAGCCAAATTTTTTATACGGCG
>JBLRXA010000088.1:2220-13211 GCA_047920955.1 Methylobacter sp.
GTGAGCACATCCAGAACGGCCTGCGCCTGTTTTGCCGTTTCAATGCCCAGATTAGTCAGATAGCCGCCGTCATTTTGCGAAATCAGCCCTTTTTCGAACAGGCGATGGGTCGCGGCAATGGTTTCCGGCGTCGCCGTTTTATGTACTTTGATGCCTTCTTGCGTGGTGGACAGGTTGTAGCGGGCCAGAATATTCAGTTCATCCATAATATCTTGGGTATAGGGCATAGTAAATCCTCATGATTCATTGGTTTTAAAGCGATAGCATAATGCTATTTATCCCGGAGCAGTACCTTTTTTATGCGGTTTTCTTCCGTGCAACGATGACGCCGTCACGGATTGGGTTGATAAACGCGTCAAATTCGGGGTCATTAAAAATGAGCCGGTTATGTTCAATAATCGCCTCGGTCCAGCCGGGAAAAATATCAGTGGGATTTTCTACCGCCACGCGGCCGCGCCACAGCACATTATCGGCAATATACAGCCCGCCGGGACGAATCCTGTCTTTAGCCAGGCACCAAATAGCCGGATAATCGCCTTTATCGACATCGTTATAGCAGATGTCGAACAATCCCTCGGTCTGGGCAAACGTATCTTGCGCCATACCAGCGCGAAAATCGATTCTGTCCCATAAACCGGCGGCACTCAGATAGCGTTCGGCCTGTTCCAGATTGAGAAAATCAGCATCGGTGCAAACCACTTGCCCTTTGGCACCTACCGCTTTGGCAAACCAATACGCCGAATAACCGTAACCGCTGCCGAATTCAAATACCCGTTCGGCATTGATCATTTTGGCCTGTGCTTCAAGAAAAGTCCCGACCAGACGGCCAATAATAGGGAAATTGTTTTTTTGTGCGAGTGCTTCCATGTCTGTCAATACGGGATGATCGGTATGGTGCAGCAAACCGCGCAGGTAATGTTCTATCGCCGGGTTGACCGGAACCAATACGTCGGGGTTTAAAACAGTGGGGGAGTTTATATCGGCCATTAACGGTTTCTCATGGAGGGTTGGGGGCAATTGGAAGGGGTCAAAACAGCTCAATTTCATTGGCGGCATTATCTCTTATAGGGACGATCATGTCTGTATACAAAACGACCCGGTTTCTGCCGTTTTCCTTGGCATAATAAAGTGCTTTATCGGCATAATCCAATTGTGTTGTCGGCATGGAAGTGCCATCGACCCGCGTTAAGCCGATACTGACTGTGATGCGGCCAACGGTTGGGAAATGGTAATTGGCAACGGCTTCGCGGAAACGATTAAAGATAGACAGGGCCGTTTTTTGGTTGGCCAAATTTAAGATGACAACAAATTCCTCGCCGCCAAAGCGGAATAGGAAGTCATTGTAGCGGAAGCATTTCCCCATTAGCTGGCTAAACGTCAGCAGCACTTCGTCGCCGTATAAATGGCCGAAGTCATCATTAACCCGCTTGAAATGGTCAATGTCCAATATGCCAATCCACGAACTTTCCCCCCCAGGATTGTCAATGTGCCTGTAATGCTCGCAGACCTGCAATAAACGGACATCTAACGACTGCCGGTTAGGCAATTTGGTTAGGACATCCCGCTCTTTGGCGTCATGAAGCATCACTAAGTTTCGATAAATTGAACGCATATTGTCCAATAAACTTAGCATGTCCTGGTCAAATGCGCCTTCGATATGAAGGGCGCGTTCAGGGCCGCTGCCGCCCCTGATAAAAAAAATAGCCCAACTGTATAAACCGGACTCACCTACAGCACTAAGATGTAAGTCTGAGGCATGGTCGAGCCCGCAAAACAGGCTGTTATAGTTTTCATTGTCATTTCTGGCAAAATCCAATGGGAAGCGTCTGATTAATAATTCGCGGATGGCGTTGGTGTCCCCTGGATTTTTTTTGTCATGCTCATACATTTCATAAGCGTTTACGCTGTCGAGCCATGGGATTTCGGCGAGAATATCTAAAAATTTATGTGTTAATGCCTGGTAATCCTGTTGTGCGGATAACTGAATAGTCCAGGAAAAAAGTTGCTGTACTGTTAGATGATGGTTCATGGGTAATCAGTAGCACTATTGAAAAGATGCTTATGGAAAAGCCACTAAAAGCCAGTGGCATCTCGTTAAAAAATAAAATATTTAAAATCAATAGGCTAAATGTATTAAAAGTGGATATTAAAGCAGCATACCGTTTATAACTTGTTTTTTATGGTAAAAAATAAATGACATTTTTGGAATCAGCACTAAAGCCCAAACCTTATGGGGATCATTAAGCGCCAAGGGGACCGGGGTATTTTCCCTTATCCCTGTCCAACCAATAATCAGCAGCCAGTTGCTGAGCCTGTTCCTGAGTTTTGGCTTTGCCCAGCAATTTAAGCGCAACCGCCGCCGTGCCAATGATGGATGCTGCCGCAAACTCGTCTTCAGTTTTCCCCTGCCAGATTGACGCCAATTGTTCAGGCTCAAGCAGTTCGGGTTTAACGTGGCGGTGAGTAAATAAAGCCGGCCAGTTTTCGTCGGACAATTCGCCGTTATGTACGCTTTGCACCAGACATTCCATATCGGGGTTTCGTTCGGTTTCGCCGCCTTCGCCTTTTAATACCGCCATGTGCGGTTGCTTTAACAGGGCTGCGGCTTGTTGATGCACGGGTCTGTAACCGGGATGAAAAATGCCCTGAATGCTGTACGGCGCATTAAACGGGTTTAACAAACGCACTAGCGTGTGTACCGGCGAACGCAAGCCCAGTATTGGGCGCAGTTCAATAATGTCGTGCAATTTGGGGCAAAAATGTTCCAGCGATAAATAACTGAAATGCTGATGTTTAAGCTGTTGTTTGGCTTCTTCAATAGAGCTTGCGCATTTTAGCCCCAAATAGCCCAGCATGTTTTCGGTGTACAGTCGGCCTGCGGTATGGCCGCTGGCGCCGTGCATAAAAACGGTGCTGCCGTTTTCGGCCAGCAACAATGCCGACAGCAAAAACCAGGGCAAATGCCGCCGTTTTCCGGCATAGGATGACCAGTCCAAATCGACGTTGACGCTATTGTCGGCAACAGCAAACGATTCCTGTGCCGCCTGTGCAAAACCGGCCAATTCTTCCGGGGTTTCTTCCTTAACGCGCATCAACATCAAGAATGCGCCCAACTGCACTGGCAGCACTTGATCGGCCAGTATCATGCTCATGGCGCGGTAGGCTTCATCTTGAGTTAAAGGTCGCGAGCCTTTTTTGCCCTTGCCCAGAATACGGATGATGTCGGCAAACGGATGCTCAGGGGAGGGCGTTTGTTCGTGGTGTGTGAGTGTCATATTGTCACAAAGTAAATTTAAAATAATGGTCGATTAACAAGGCGATAAACACGCCGGTTAAATACATCAGCGAATAAAAGAAAGTACGCATTGCGGTTTTGTCATCTTTTCGGCACATCATTAAAATGGCGAAATAGATAAAACCGAGACCTAGCGGCACCACCGCAGCTAAATAAATCAGCCCGCTCATGCCAGTTAAATAGGGCAGCAGGGTGACAATAAACAGCAGCAGGGAATACAGCAAAATATGCAGACGGGTATATTCGACGCCGTGGGTGACCGGCAACATCGGAATGCCGACTTTGGCGAATTCTTTGCGCTTGGCGATAGACAGCGGCCAGAAATGCGGTGGCGTCCAGACGAAAATAATCAAAAACAGCAACAGCGAGTAGGGGTGCAATTCCCCGGTCATCGCGCACCAGCCCAGCATCGGCGGCGTGGCGCCAAAGGCACCGGCAATGACGATATTTTGCGGGGTCATCCTTTTAAGATAAACCGTGTAGATAATCGCGTAACCCAGCGCCGACAAGAAGGTCAGTAATGCGGTCAGGGCATTGACCAAAATGATCAATAAG
Organism: Methylobacter sp.; assembly: GCA_047920955.1. Taxonomy (GTDB): domain Bacteria; phylum Pseudomonadota; class Gammaproteobacteria; order Methylococcales; family Methylomonadaceae; genus Methylobacter_A. The sequence continues at coordinate 6,071 of JBLRXA010000088.1, forward strand.
GCCATCGAGATGACGCCGAGCAGCGCGGCAAAAACGATGACATTGGTCGAGCTTAATTGACCTGAAGGCAAGGGACGGCGTTTGTTGCGATCCATTAAGGCATCGGCTTCGCGGTCGATATAATGGTTAATCGCGGCGGCGGAGGCGGCGGCCAGCGCAATGCCCAAGCTGCTGTAAATGAACAGGCCGATGGGCGGGATGCCGGGTACGGCTAACAACATGCCCGCTATCGCGGTAAACACAATCAGCGCAACCACTTTAGGTTTGCATAATTCAAGATAACTTTGCCAGGAAGGTCTGGCAGATTCGCTAGTCATTATTTAATGATTCCAACTTTTAGTTTAGGGTACGGTTATTAATGGAGCCGTGATAAGTGTGGTGTGGATGCAGCATCCAGCGGCGCATCGGAATGATGAATAATTAGGCCATAGAATACAGCGAACCTGTGATTATTGAAATAGTCAGCGCCGCCACGATTTACCAAAAAACAGTGTTATCAGTCATCTGTGCGCTGTAGAGGGCATGTTAAAGCCGGTCTGTCTTAGCCGTTTCCATCAAATCAACACTATCCGAACCCTTTGTCCCTATGTGATAATAAACGGCTTAATTTTGGCGAAATTTCTTTCTAACTGACACAGCCGCAGGGCGTAAAGGGTATCGATAATGGATGAGAATAAAAAGAAGGCGTTAGGTGCTGCGCTGATGCAGATAGAAAAGCAATTCGGCAAAGGTTCTGTGATGCGCATGGGCGATGTCGCTGCGGCGCGTGACATTGATGTGGTTTCTACCGGTTCTTTAGGCTTGGATATTGCGCTAGGTTGCGGCGGCTTGCCACGTGGTCGGGTGGTTGAAATCTACGGCCCTGAATCATCGGGTAAAACCACGTTGACGCTGCAAGTGATTGCCGAGATGCAAAAGCTCGGCGGCACGGCGGCGTTTGTCGATGCCGAACACGCTTTAGATCCGGGTTATGCGCAAAAAATCGGCGTTAATGTCGAAGATTTGCTGGTGTCCCAGCCCGATACCGGCGAACAGGCGCTGGAAATTACCGACATGCTGGTGCGTTCCGGCGCGGTGGATGTTGTGGTGGTCGATTCGGTGGCGGCATTAACGCCCAAAGCCGAGATTGAAGGCGATATGGGCGATTCGCATATGGGCTTGCAGGCGCGTTTGATGTCGCAAGCATTGCGTAAATTGACCGGTAACATCAAGCGTTCCAACACCTTGGTTATTTTTATCAACCAAATCAGAATGAAAATCGGCGTGATGTTCGGCAGTCCTGAAACCACCACCGGCGGTAATGCATTGAAATTTTATGCGTCAGTGCGTTTGGATATTCGCCGCATCGGCTCGATTAAAAAGGGCGATGAAGTGATCGGCAATGAAACCCGCGTCAAAGTGGTCAAAAATAAAGTCGCGCCGCCGTTTAGACAGGCTGAGTTTGAAATTTTATACGGCGAAGGCATTTCCTTTCTGGGCGAAATTGTGGATTTAGGTGTCAGTTACGGGTTTATTCAAAAATCCGGTTCCTGGTACAGTTACGGCGATGAAAAAATCGGCCAAGGCAAGGATAATGTTAAGGCTTTCTTGAGGGAACACCCGGAAAAAGCCAAAGAAATTGAAGCCAAAATTAGAGCTGAAGCCTTTGCCAAAAAAGGCGCACCTTTAATTGAAGAATCGGTTGTTATTGAAGAAGACGACGAGTAGTTTTTTGACTGAACAATCCCAGCTCGGCAAAGACATTGAAGATATTTGCCTGCGACTATTGTCCCGAAGAGAGCACAGCCAAAAAGAATTGCTGGATAAATTGGCGTTAAGAGGTTTTGACCGGGAAGACGCGCTGCCCGTGCTTGATGAACTGGCGCGGCAAGGCTGGCAGGACGATTTAAGATACGCCGAAAGTTATGCCCGTTTTCGCATACAGAAAGGTTATGGGCCGCTTCGGGTGGGCTATGAGCTTAAACAAAACGGCATAGCGGCGTTCGATCTTGACGCTATCGTACAGGAAGAATCCGGCAGTTGGATGGCGCTGCTGGAACAGGTTTACCGTAAAAAATACAACCATGACACAGCGCTAGAGCGCAATGAATGGGCAAAACGTAGCCGTTTTTTATTGCATCGCGGGTTTTCCGGCGCAATGATCGGCGCGTTATTTGATGAATTGACTATTAAATTTCTCTGAATTGTCAGCAGGATTAGCGTAACCCGATTATTTTAAAACCAACTATTTATGAAAAAGATGACTAGCGCCGAGTTGCGCACCGCCTTTCTGGAATTTTTTCGCGAACGAGGCCATTCGGTACAGCCTTCAAGCTCATTGATTCCAGGCAATGATCCGACCTTATTATTTACCAACGCCGGCATGGTGCCGTTCAAGGATGTGTTTTTAGGTCGGGAACACCGCGACTATAACAAAGCCGCGACCAGCCAGCGATGTGTGCGCGCGGGCGGCAAGCATAACGACCTGGAAAATGTCGGCTATACCGCAAGGCACCATACTTTTTTCGAAATGCTGGGCAATTTCAGTTTCGGTGATTATTTTAAAAAAGACGCCATCCATTTTGCCTGGGAATTTTTAACCAAGGAACTGGAAATTCCGGCAGAAAAATTATGGGTCACCGTTTTTGATGAAGATTCCGAAGCGGAAAAAATTTGGCTGGATGACGTCGGCATCGATAAAAACCGCTTCTCAAGAATCGGCGCTAAAGATAATTTTTGGTCGATGGGCGATGTCGGTCCCTGCGGGCCCTGTACCGAAATATTTTACGATCACGGCGAAGGCATTGCCGGTGGGCCGCCGGGATCGCCGGATGAAGACGGCGATCGGTATATCGAAATCTGGAATCTGGTGTTCATGCAATATGACCGTTCTGCTGACGGCTCGTTAACGCCGCTGCCGAAACCTTCGGTCGATACCGGCATGGGGCTAGAGCGTATCGCGGCGGTGATGCAGGGCGTGCACAGCAATTACGAAATCGATTTATTCCAAAAACTGTTAAAAGCCGCCGCCGCATTGGTAGGCACTGACGATTTGACGCAAAGCTCGTTGCGGGTGATTGCCGACCATATTCGCTCTTGTGCCTTTCTGATTGCCGATGGCGTGATGCCGTCCAACGAAGGGCGCGGTTATGTGGTGCGCCGCATTATTCGCCGCGCCATTCGGCACGGCTACCGTTTGGGCATCCGCGATGTGTTCTTTTATAAGCTGGTCGCGCCCTTGACTGAAGAAATGGGCGAGGCTTTCCCTGAACTTAAAGTCGCGCAAGCTCAAGTTGAACGCGTGTTGAAAAAAGAAGAGGAGCGTTTTGCCGAAACTTTGGAACAAGGCATGAAGATTCTGGAAGCCTGCGTCGCTAAGATGGAAGGCTCGGTGATTCCCGGCGATACTGTGTTCCAGCTTTATGACACCTACGGTTTTCCTGTCGATTTGACCGCCGATTTTGCCCGCGAACATCATCTGACCGTCGATCATGCCGGTTTTGAAATGGCAATGACCGCGCAACGCGACCGGGCGCGCTCTGCTAGCAGTTTTGGCGCCGATTACGATCAGGACATCAAACTCGATGCGCAGACCGAATTTACCGGCTACGAACAGCTTGACGACCAAGTGCATATCATCGGCCTGTTCAAAAAAGGCCAACCGGTAGACAGCTTGCAGGACGGCGAAGAAGGCGTTGTGGTGTTGGACAAGACGCCGTTTTATGCCGAATCCGGCGGCCAAACTGGCGATTGCGGCAAAATCGAAGCCGATGGCGCGGTATTTGAAGTTAGCGACACGCAAAAACAGGGCGGCAACCTGTTTTTGCATAAAGGCAAATTGTTGAGCGGCACACTGACTAACGGCCAGTTGTGCGATGCGCGGGTCAGCGCGGCCTACAGAAAAGCGACCGAACTTAACCATTCAGCAACGCATTTGCTCCATGCCGCCTTACGTCAGGTTTTGGGCGATCATGTCGCGCAAAAAGGCTCGCTGGTTAATCCTGAACGCCTGCGCTTTGACTTTTCCCACTTTGAGCCGGTTAGCGCCTTTGAAATCAGCACTGTTGAACGTATCGTCAATGAGCAGATTCGGGCGAACAATCCGGTCATCTCGCAAGTCATGGCCAAAGATGACGCGGTTAAAGCCGGTGCGATGGCCTTGTTCGGCGAAAAATACGGCGATGAAGTCCGGGTGTTGAAAATCGGCGAATTTTCCACCGAACTTTGCGGCGGTACCCATGTTGAGCGGGCAGGCGACATAGGCTGTTTCAAAATCATCAATGAAACCGGTGTGGCGGCAGGCGTCAGACGTATCGAGGCGGTAACCGGCGGCGCTTGTTTCGATTTTATCGCCAGTCGAGATCAAGCGTTGGCCAATATTGCCGGTTTAGTTAAAAGTGCGCCGGAAAAAGCGCCGGAGAAAGTCGAGCAATTGATAGAAAAAAACCGCTTGTTGGAAAAACAGCTGGAACGCTTAAATGCAAAACTGGCGAGTTCCGCAGGTAACGAATTGGGCGCTCAGGCGGTCGATGTCGATGGCATCAAAGTATTGGCGGTCAAGCTCGAAGGCGTCGATGCCAAATCATTGAAAGATATGGTTGATCAGTTGAAAAACAAATTAGGTAGCGCCGCGATTGTGTTGGCGGTTGTCGATGGCGATAAAGTCAGTTTGATTGCCGGTGTGACCAAAGACTTCATGGGTCGGATAAAAGCCGGCGATCTGGTCAATTTTGTCGCTACACAAGTCGGCGGCAAAGGCGGCGGTAGGCCTGATATGGCACAAGCTGGCGGTAATGATCCATCTGGGTTGGTGTCAGCTTTAGCTGGGGTTCCGGATTGGGTGAAGCAGCAATTGGGTGCGTAGTTTGGTAGATGTACAGGATTCGCTTAGATCTATTTTGAGGAAGTTACATTATGATTCAAGACGATATTATTAACGAATTACAATATATTCCCGAAGCCAAGCTAATAGAACTGTACGATCTTATCCATTATTTTAGGCTCGGGCTTAGTAGCGAAACCATAAAGCAATTTTCCCAGGAAAACAGTCTTGAGATTGATAAAGCTATGTGTTTTAGCGCCTTGGAAAAAATAACACAAGGTGACTTTTCAGGATTTAGCGAAATAGATGATGTAGATGCACACATTGAAAGCCTAAGAAATGAAATTAATTAAGGATGAAAATTATCAACGTAAAGAACGGAAGTTTTTTAAGAAACATGTTCATTTAATTGATAAATATTCAGAGGTATTAACTAAGCTCAAAACTAATCCGTTTGATGCGTCATTAAAAACGCATAAACTAAAAGGCGAACTGAAAGAATTTTATTCATGCAGTTTAACCTATGATTATCGGATTATTTGTATTTTTTTAATACAAGATGAAACGATTGTCTTAGTCGATATAGGCAGTCATAACGAAGTTTATTAACTTTCGGCAATACCAAGGTTTTATTAAATGGCATTATACGTATACAAATTTGGCGGCACTTCGGTAGGCACTGTCGAGCGCATTAAAGCAGTCGCTGACAAGGTCAAGCAAGCCCATGACTTGGGCGATCAAATCGTGGTCGTGGTTTCCGCGATGAGCGGCGAAACCAATCGGCTGGTTGCCTTGGCAAAAGACATGCAGCAAAGTCCTAACGAGCGCGAAATGGACGTGCTGCTGTCCACCGGCGAGCAGGTCACTGTTGCGCTGCTGAGCATGGCGTTGCATGAATTGGGCTGCGCTGCCTGTTCTTATACCGGCAGCCAGGTCAAAATTTTGACCGACAGTAGCCACACCAAGGCGCGTATCCGCAAGATTGACGATGAGCGCATCCGCACCGATCTTAACGACGGCAAGGTGGTGGTGGTTGCAGGGTTTCAGGGTGTGGACGAACACGGCAATATCACTACGCTGGGGCGCGGCGGCTCGGATACCACGGCGGTGGCATTGGCGGCGGCGTTAAAAGCCGACGAATGCCATATTTATACCGATGTCGACGGCGTTTATACCACTGATCCCAGAGTGGAACCGAAAGCACGCAGGCTGGATAAAATCACTTTTGAAGAAATGCTGGAAATGGCCAGTCTAGGCTCAAAAGTGTTGCAGATCAGATCGGTTGAATTTGCCGGAAAATATAACGTTGCGTTGCGCGTACTCTCATCATTTATAGAAGGTAAGGGCACACTCATTACCTACGAGGAATCACAAGTGGAAAGTGCTTTAATTTCAGGAATTGCCTTTAATCGGGACGAAGCTAAATTAACCATCAACGGCGTACCTGATTTGCCGGGCGTTGCCTTTAAAATTTTGGGGCCGATTGCCGATGCCAACATCGAAATCGATATGATTATCCAGAATATTGCCGATGATAAGACTACTGATTTTACCTTTACCGTGCATCGCAATGATTATCAGCGGGCGAAAACCTTGCTCGATCAAACCTGTGCCGAACTAGGCGCGAGAAATGTGACCGGCGACGACAGTATCGTCAAGGTATCGATTGTCGGTGTCGGTATGCGCTCCCATGCCGGTATTGCCAGCACCATGTTTAAGGCACTGGCCGATGAAGGTATTAATATCAGGATGATTTCAACTTCCGAGATTAAAATATCGGTTGTCGTTGATGAAAAATATTTGGAGCTTGCCGTCAGAGCCTTGCATTCAGCCTTTGAATTGGATCAGGCATAGGGCTTATTGCCTGAAAAGAACAGGTGATAATGGCGTTGTATAGTGCAGGAAGAGGGCAGGGGAGTGCTGTGCAATAACGCATCGGCGAACTGCCGACTGTACCAGGGAATCTGCAAGCTGCCTTTGGCGCCAAAGCCGTTGAAAATAGCCAGTTGTGAATGCTCGGGATGCAGGCCGATAAAGGGCTGTTTATCCAGTGTACAAGGGCGGATATGGGCCTGATGGCTGAGCAGGGTTGTCGGCGTAAAATCCGGTAACATCTGTTTGAGCGCATGGAGCAATTCCTGTTTGCCCTGCTCGGTTGCCTGCGTATTCAAATTATCCCGGTCGAGGTGGCTGTCCTGCCACTGGATGCTTCCGAGGAAGGGGTTTTTGGGGAAGTCCTTGCGGACCTTCACGAAGCCGCTCCCCGTGGGCACGGCAATGGGGTCGGAGTCCACGTCCACGCCGCCGGAGCGGAGAGAAAGGGCGATCTGCCCGTCGCCT
>JBLRXA010000089.1:0-13082 GCA_047920955.1 Methylobacter sp.
AATATTCCTTGTTGTTTCCTGCTCCATGGTCAGATTTTACTGAACAGACTGGTTTGGGTTTGTGTTTATGTAGAAGGGGATCGCTGCCAATATTTGGGCAATTCGTCTAAAGCGCCTACGGTTGCTAAGCGAAAGTCACCCCAATTAATAGCTTAGGTTTTACGGTTTTTTTAGCGTCCGTTTCTGTGTGTTGTCGTGGGTATCCCGGTCTTCGTTGGGTATGAGAAGCGCGGATAGCGGCGCGGACAGAGTTCTAAGCAATAAATATTCTTTTTTTCAGTCTTAGTTGTAAATTCCGTCTTAAACAGGAGTTATAAATCGTTCGTCTAGGGTCGAACGATGAACCCGAAATCTTACTAATGATGGCTTGATGCGCTAATAACCGCTATTTTCATCATCATTGGGAGTGCTACTAGGCAGTTTTATAGTTGAAAACTGCAGAGCAAAAGTATGTTTTTTTTGTATTAAAAACTCGCTTAATATAGCAATCTTATTCCTATACATCAATTTAAAGAATCAAAGGTCACAAGATGCTGGTATTATTTGCACTATGAATGATGAAGAAAAAAGCGTAACTCCACAAGTCCAACTGGTCGAAATCACCGAAGAACAGTGTGATCAGCGTCTGGATAATTTTTTAATCTCCCGCCTGAAAGGTGTGCCCAAAAGCCGAATCTATCGTATTGTTCGTAAAGGCGAAGTGCGCGTCAATAAAGGCCGCGTCGATGTTAAATATCGTCTGGTGACTGGCGATATTGTCAGGATTCCGCCAGTCAGAGTGGCTGAGCGTAGCGAAGAATCCTACGTGCCGCAGGGTTTGCAGGCGGCTTTACAGCAGGGCATTTTGTTTGAAGATGAGGGTTTTTTGATTGTCAATAAACCGGCGGGCTATGCGGTGCATGGCGGCAGCGGCGTCAGTTCCGGCATTATCGAGGGTTTGCGGCTGCTCAGGCCTGATGCGCATTTTTTGGAGCTAGTGCATCGGCTGGACAAAGACACCTCCGGCTGTTTGATTATCGCCAAAAAACGCAGTGCATTGAAATTATTGCACGCACTGTTTCGCGACAATCACATCCATAAAACGTACTTGGCGCTGCTGGCCGGGCAATGGGCGAGGAAAAAGCTGATTGTTACCGCGCCCTTGCTAAAAAATGTCAGCAAAGGCGGCGAGCGCATGGTGGTCATTAGCCAGGCCGGAAAAGAGGCGGAAACGCTGTTTCGGCGGGTCAAGTTATTTGGCGATTCGACGCTGGTCGAGGCGTCGCCAAAAACCGGGCGCACTCATCAAATCCGCGTTCATGCCGCAAGTCTCGGTCATCCCATTGTCGGCGACGAACGCTATGGCCGCGATGACATTAACCATGGCTTTAAAAAACGCGGCTATAAGCGCATGTTTTTGCACGCGGAAAAATTAAAATTTGCGCACCCGGTAACCGGGGTGGCGCTGACCATTTTGGCGCCGTTGCCAAAACCATTGGACGATTTGTTAAAACATGAAGAACAGGTTTGATTTAATCATATTTGACTGGGACGGCACCCTGGTCGATTCGATAGACTGGATTGTGCATTGCCTGCAAACCGCTGGGGAACAATGCGGATGCGGCATTGCTGAAGCGCAGGCGGCAAAAGACGTGATTGGTTTGTGTATCAACAATGCTTGCAGTACCTTATTTCCCGGTGTTGATGATGCCACTTTGACGCGACTGGTGGCGTGTTATCAGCAAACGTATGCGTCGCGGCAAGCAGGCCGGGGCGATTTGTTCCCCGGCGTTTATGAGATGTTGCTGGAACTGAAACAAGCCGGTTATCAGCTGGCGGTTGCTACCGGCAAAACCAGAGCGGGTTTGCAAAAGGCTTTGCAGGCGACTGCGACGGAAGACTTGTTTTGCATCACCCGCTGCGCTGATGAGACCGCATCGAAACCCGATCCGCGCATGGTGCATGAAATTATCCGTCATGCCCAAGTGGCAAACGAGCGAACTTTATTAGTGGGTGATTCGACGCATGACTTGCAAATGGCGCTAAATGCCCAAATATCGTCGATAGCCGTGTCGTGCGGGGCACACCCACAAGACATATTGCAACAATACAGCCCGTTGCTGTGCTTACGGCAGCCGACGGAACTACTGGATATTATGAGAGGTTAAGGTATGGACAATCAGGACAAGGCAGAAGTTACACGCGAAACCGGCTGGGAGCGGGCGGTCATCGAAAAGCTGGCGCTGGCCGCACTCACCGAACAAACCAGAGCCCGGCGCTGGAGCGTGTTTTTTAAAAGTATGATGTTTGTGTACTTAGTCGCTATATTCGCGGTCGCTGTGTATCCGAAAATCGGCCAGAATATCGGTGCTGACAGCAAGCATCATACGGCTGTCATTGATCTGGTCGGTATGATTGCCGAAGGCCAAAATGCCAATGCCGACAATATTATTGGCAGTTTGAGGGATGCGGTTAAGGATGAGAAAACCAAAGGCATTATCTTACATGCCAATTCGCCGGGCGGCAGTCCGGTGCAGTCTTCTTACGTTTACGAGGAAATCAGGAAAATAAAGCAAGAGCATCCTGATTTGCCGATTTATGCTGTTGTCAGCGATATTTGCGCATCCGGTTGTTATTATATTGCCTCAGCTGCCGACAAGATTTTTGTCAATCCCGCCAGTTTGGTCGGTTCTATTGGCGTATTGATGGATGGCTTCGGTTTTGTCGATGTCATGGAAAAATTGGGCATAGAGCGTAGATTACTGACGGCGGGCGCGCATAAAGCCATGCTTGATCCTTTTTTGCCGAGCAAAGAAGATGAAACGCAGTATATACAAGGCTTATTAAATCAGGTGCATCAGCAATTTATCGGCGCGGTTAAAGCCGGTCGTGGCGACCGCCTGAAAGAAAGCCCCGACATGTTTTCAGGTCTGGTCTGGACGGGGGAAGAGGGCATAAAACTGGGTGTTGTCGATGCGGTCGGCACTCAGGATAGTGTTGCTAAAGAGTTGATTGGGGCGGAAAAACGGGTGGATTTTAGTCGGCAGGAACATTTTCTCGATAAACTCGCAGGTAAACTCGGCGCTTCTTTCGGGCAGGCGCTTAGTAGCGCGGCCCAAGGCTTGTTGTTACGTTAAAGGTTCAGTGTCGGTTCAGAGAAACGGATTAAAATTTTGTTTCACACGGCAATAGGGCGCAGTATTTTTTTGTACCCTATTGTTGTTGCGGTGTGTACCCAAATAATTTGGATTGCCCATGAAAAATTTGCTTAAAGTCATTTTGGTCGCCTTGTTTTTTTCCAGCCGTTGTTGGGCTGGCATCAGTTTGGACGAGGCGACCCAGCAAATTATCGAAGGCACCTACAACAAAGTGTTGGGCGCGCAAACAGAAATCATTGACGGCAAAGCCGTACATATCATTAAAGTCCTCACCCCTGACGGCCGTATCCGCTATTACAAAATTGATGCAGAAACCGGCCAATTAGTCAGTTAAATTCCACGCATATACTAACCAAAATCATGCGCATTCTCGTTGTTGAAGATGAAGTGAAACTTTGCGAGCAAATTCAGCAGTTTTTTGCTGATAAAGGCTTTGCCGTTGATACTGCCAATACCGGCCAAGACGGCTATTACATGGGCAAGGAATACCCGATTGACGCCGCCGTCATCGATATTGGCCTGCCCGATTTTTCCGGCATCGAACTGATCAAGCGCCTGCGTAAAGACAAGGTGATTGTACCTATTCTGATTTTGACTGCGCGTAGCCGTTGGCAGGAAAAAGTCGAGGGACTGGAAGCCGGCGCCGACGATTATCTGGTCAAACCGTTCCATTATGAAGAATTGCTGGCGCGGATTAATGCCCTGATTAGGCGTTCTGTCGGCGCGGCGCATCCGGTATTGACTCATGACAATATCGAACTGGATACCGTGGCACAGGAAGTCACCGTGTCCGGCGTCCGCCTGGAATTGACTGCCTATGAATACAAGGTGTTGGAATATTTGATGTTTCGTAAAGGCGAAGTCATTTCAAAAGCAGTGTTGACCGCCCATATCTATGATGAAGATTTTGACCGCGACAGCAATGTGCTGGAGGTATTTATCGGGCGTTTGAGAAAAAAACTCGACCCCGACGGCAGCCGCAAACCCATTGAAACCTTGCGCGGGCGCGGTTATACCATTCATGCCCAGCGCGATTAGGTGAACGCCTAAGATCAAATGATGTGTCCTCGAAAGTAATGCAAAACTATCTGGATATTAATATTGCCACCCAGCAGTTGACGCTTTATGCGGGTGGAGCTGCGTGGCTGCATTATCCGGTTTCCACCGCCAAAAACGGTGCAGGCGAATTGAAGGGCAGCGAATGCACACCGACCGGTTGGCACACAATCAGGGCTAAAATCGGTGCAGGTCAGCCGTTGAATTCGGTGTTTGTCGGCAGGCGTGCTACCGGTGAAATTTACACTGCCGAATTAGCCCGGCAACATCCGCAGCGCGACTGGATATTGACCCGCATTCTCTGGCTGGGCGGACTGGAGCCGGGCAAAAACCGTTACGGCGAGGTTGATAGCAGTTGGCGCTATATTTATATCCACGGCTGCCCCGATCATTTAATGGACGGCAGGCCGCAATCGCACGGCTGCATTCGGATGCACAATGCCGATGTGCTGGATTTGTTTAACCGCGTTGACGTTGGAATTAAGGTTTATCTTCATGAATAAGTTTTTTGTCGGCATCAAGGGGCTTGAATGGCGCGCATCGTTTTAGGTGTTGAATACGATGGCAGCGGTTTTGCAGGCTGGCAGTGGCAAACGCATCAGCGCAGCGTGCAGCAAGTGCTGGAACAGGCTTTGTCGAAAGTCGCCAACCATCCGGTGACCGTGCAGTGCGCAGGGCGCACCGACAGCGGCGTTCATGCGCTGGAACAGGTGGTGCATTTTGACGCAAAAACCGAGCGCGATTTACATGCTTGGATGTTGGGCGGCAACAGCAACCTGCCCGCTGATGTGCGCATCACTTGGGTAAAACCAGCTGTGGCTGATTTTCACGCCCGCTACAGCGCCATTGCCCGTTTTTACCGTTACGTCATTTTGAACCGGCCGATTAAATCGGCATTATTGCGCAATCAGACGACCTGGCAGCATCATCCGCTGGATGCCGATAACATGCACCGCGCGGCGCAACATTTGATCGGCAAGCATGATTTTTCTTCGTACCGGGCGCAAGGTTGCCAGTCGAAAAGTCCTTGCCGGCAGATGTATTTTATCGATGTTTATCGCGAAGACGATAGGGTCATTATTGATCTGTCCGCCAATGCTTTTTTGCACCACATGGTCAGGAATATTGCCGGTGTGTTGATGGATATAGGTGCGGGCAAACAGTCGCTGGACTGGACTCGGGAACTGCTTGAAGTGAAAAGCCGTAAGCTGGGTGGCATTACCGCGCCGCCTGATGGTTTGTATTTGGGCGCGGTTTATTATCCGGCGCATTATGGCATTGACAAACATCCGATCTTCGATAAATTGCCGCTTGATGCCAAGCGGCATGATTAACTGGCAAAGACGCTGCTTGCTTCTTTGCAATTGCCCAAATATCAAGTAGATTGTCCCCCTTTGTAAATAATGGCGATGATTGATATGTTTCAATCGTGCCTCCCGGTGAACGAAGAGATTACCAGAGGATAATGATGCTAAGGTAAGGTGCAAAATGCCGGAGTCCAAAGCTAGCTTTGAACAGCCAAAGCCAGCTTTGGACTCCAAGTATCGTGAGAATAGTGTGAAATAATTTTTGCGCGTTACCTAATACATCGTTGTCAAATTAACGATTCTCCCTAAAGGGGGATGTTTTAAATCAGCAAGGAAATTTGATGAATAATTTTTTGTCTTTTCAAATTCATGGTGGAGCCGATCATGGCGGCGGTGTTGCCGATAGTGTTGCGGGTTTGCTGACTTTTTTTGAGGGGCTTTCAGCTCAGGATTCCCCTGATATTTTTTCGGCCTTAATGCCGGGCATTGCCGCTATGGATAATATCCATCCTGTGCTGGTGCATTTCCCCATTGCTTTTTTGTCGGCCTTTTTTGTTTTGGATCTGATTGCTACGCTGGCTAAAAAACAGCACTGGCGCGATGTTGCCAGTTGGCTATTGTATTTAGGTGCTGTTGCCGCTGTTTTTACCGTGATTGCCGGTTTCAATGCAGCCGGTTCGGTGGCGCATGGCGGCGACGTCCATCCCATTATGGAACGGCATAAGGATTTTGGTATTGCCGTGCTGTGTTTGTCGATTTTATTGTCGGTTTGGCGGGCACTGAGTGGTGGCGTGATTTCTGGTATCGCTAACGGTTTTTTTCTTATCATAGCAGCGGCGATGTTTATAACCATGACGCTGGGCGCCGATTTAGGCGGCTTGATGGTTTATCAGCATGGCGTAGCGGTTAAGTCGCTTCAGCTTGAAGCGCCTGGTGTTCACCAGCATGATCACGGGGATGGGCATGGGCACGACCACGATCATGGTGACGGGCATGGACACGATCATGGGCACGACCACGCGCATTGATGCGTGAACTGTTGTTGAGCTGAATGCGAAGCCGCATTATTTTATGGTATTCTACGCGGCTAACTTTTTTGCTTAAATTCTCATATCACTTTATGCGAACTCGCGTTAAAATTTGCGGCTTTACCCGTGTTGAAGATGCCGTTTGTGCGGCGCGCTTAGGCGTCGATGCCATCGGTCTGGTGTTTTATCCGCCGAGTCCAAGGCATGTCGATATTGGGCAGGCCATTAAGATTGTTAATGCTCTGCCTGCCTTTGTTTCAGTCGTCGCTTTATTTGTCGATGAACAGGAATCACGGATACGCGAAGTACTGGCGCAAGTCCCGATCGATTGCCTGCAATTTCATGGGGATGAATCTGGCGAGGCTTGCAGGCTTTACGGCAAGCGTTATATGAAGGCGTTGAGGATGCAAGACGGTATCGATATTCCGGCGCTGGCGCAGCATTATCACGATGCCTCGGCCTTGCTGCTGGATGCCTATCATCCGGGAGAAAAAGGCGGTACCGGCAACCGGTTCGACTGGAACCGGATTCCCGAACAGTGCGCGTTGCCGCTGGTGCTCGCGGGCGGATTGGATGCCGGCAATGCCAGACAAGCAGTACAGACGGTAAGACCTTACGCGCTGGATATAAGCAGCGGTGTGGAAGCAGGAAAAGGGCTAAAGGATGCGCTGAAAATGGCGGCATTCATAGATGAAGTTAACGAGGGTGACAGAATATAATATGACAGAAAAATATAATATGCCCGATGAACGGGGGCACTTTGGTCCTTATGGCGGAATGTTCGTCGCAGAAACCTTGATCCCACCGATTCAGGAATTGAATGCGGCCTATCAGCAGTATTTGCAAGACCCCGAATTCATCGCGGAATTGGATGCCGATTTGCAGCATTATGTAGGCCGGCCTTCGCCTTTGTATCATGCCGAACGCTGGAGCCGAGAGCTGGGCGGTGCGCAGATTTACCTGAAACGCGAAGATTTGAACCATACCGGCGCGCATAAAATAAACAATACTATCGGCCAAGCCCTATTAGCCAAACGCATGGGCAAAACCCGCATTATTGCTGAAACCGGCGCCGGCCAACATGGCGTTGCCACTGCGACGGTGGCGGCACGGTTGGGGCTGGAATGTGTGGTTTACATGGGCGCTGTCGATGTGGCGCGGCAGTCGTTAAATGTCTATCGGATGAAGTTGCTGGGCGCGAAAGTGGTCGCAGTTGAATCCGGTTCAAAGACCTTGAAAGACGCATTGAACGAGGCGCTCAGAGATTGGGTGACCAATGTCGACAACACCTTTTATATTATCGGCACGGTTGCGGGCCCGCATCCTTATCCGGCGATGGTTCGGGATTTTCAGGCCATTATCGGCCGTGAAACCCGGCAGCAATGTTTGGATCAGATCGGACGTTTGCCGGATACGCTGATTGCCTGCGTCGGCGGCGGTTCTAATGCCATCGGCTTGTTTTATCCCTTTATTGACGACCGTTCGGTGAAAATGATCGGCGTTGAAGCGGCGGGCGACGGCGTTGAAACAGGCCGTCATTCTGCGCCTTTATGCGCAGGCCGCCCCGGCGTGTTGCACGGCAACCGGACTTATCTGATGGAAGATGATGACGGTGAAATCATCGAAACCCATTCCATTTCAGCCGGTCTCGATTATCCGGGCGTAGGCCCTGAACATGCCTGGCTAAAAGACACTGGCCGCGCTGAATACGTCAATATTACCGATACCGAAGCGATGGTAGGTTTCCATGCCTTGACCTCTATGGAAGGGATTATTCCGGCACTGGAATCCAGTCATGCAATGGCTTACACGATGAAATTGGCGCCTACCCTGAGCAAAGACCAGGTTATTGTGGTCTGCCTGTCCGGTCGGGGCGATAAAGACATGCAAACCATAGCGCAACGCGAGGGGATAGAACTATGAGCCGGTTAGCTGCTACCTTTGAAGCGTTAGCCCAATCAGGGCGCAAGGCGTTAATCCCGTTTATCACCGCAGGCGATCCGAAACCGGATTTTACCTTGCCGATGATGCATGCGATGGTTGAAGCCGGTGTCGACGTGATCGAATTGGGCATTCCGTTTTCCGATCCAATGGCGGACGGGCCGGTTATCCAACGCGCCAGCGAGCGTGCTTTGGCGCATAAAATGAGCCTGCGCCGTACCTTGGCTATCGTGATGGAATTTCGGCGGACTAACCAACAGACGCCGGTGGTGCTGATGGGTTATGTCAATCCGATTGAGGCCATGGGGTATGAAGATTTTGCCAATGCTGCGCAACGCGCCGATATTGATGGCGTGTTGACGGTCGATTTGCCGCCGGAAGAAGCGGAAGAATGCAGTGCCTTGTTGAAGGCGCGCGGCATTGATCCGATTTTCCTATTGGCGCCGAATAGCAGCGATGAACGCATTAAAAAAATGGACGCGGCAGGTTCAGGCTACCTTTATTATGTGTCGCTGAAAGGCGTGACCGGTGCCGGGCATTTGGATGTTGTCGATGTTGAAAACAAGCTCAATCAAATCAGGGCCAACACCGGTTTGCCGGTGGCGATTGGTTTTGGTGTTAAAGATGCGCAAACAGCCAAGACTGTCGCAGGGTTAGGCGATGGCGTGGTTGTCGGTAGCGCCTTAATCAGCAAAATCGAAGCGAGCTTGGATAATCCGAAACGCGCCGAACAAGACATTATCGAGTTATTGACTTCCATGCGCCAAGCCATGGACAGTGTTTAAAATAGGTTGCTGAAATATCATAGGGCATACGCATGAGTTGGTTTGAGAAGTTAATCCCGTCAACAATCAGGACGGAAGGGTCGAATAAAAAAGGCACTGTGCCCGAAGGCTTGTGGAACAAGTGCCCTAGTTGTAATGCCATTCTTTACAATACAGAGCTGGAAAGGAATTTCAGTGTGTGCCCAAAATGCGAGCACCATCTGCGCATTTCAGCCAGAACCCGCTTGACCATGTTTTTGGATGAAGGCGGGCATGAAGAGATCGGCAAACAGGTCAAGCCGGTCGATCCATTACGGTTCAAAGACAGCAAAAAATATAAAGACCGCATCACCCAGGCGCAAAAACAGACCAAAGAAAATGATGCGCTGGTGGTTATCAAAGGCCAGCTAAAAGGCCGTGATATTGTTGCTGCCGCGTTTGATTTCGGTTTTATGGGCGGTTCTATGGGTTCCGTGGTCGGCGAAAAATTCGTCCGTGGCGTCAACAAGAGCCTGGAACTGGGTGTGCCGTTTATTGTCTTTACCGCCAGTGGCGGCGCACGTATGCAGGAATCGCTGTTTTCGTTGTTTCAAATGGCGAAAACCAGTGCGGCCTTGGCCAAATTGTCCGATGCCGGTGTACCCTATATTTCCTTTATGACCGACCCGACTATGGGCGGGGTTTCCGCCAGTTTAGCCATGCTCGGCGACATTAATGTGGCCGAACCCAATGCCTTGATTGGTTTTGCAGGCCCCCGTGTCATTGAACAAACCGTGCGTGAAAAACTGCCCGAAGGCTTCCAGCGTAGCGAATTTTTACAAGAGCATGGCGCTATCGATATGATTGTCGACCGGCGTGAAATGCGCGATAAAATAGCCGCTGTTTTGGCTATGCTCATGGCGGGCAGGGATGTTGCCTCGGCAAAAATACCCGTCAGTGCTCCATTGCTAAAGGAAGAAGCCGCAGAGGGCATTCAAGTTGCAACGGATGATGCCCCACATCATCCGGATCAGGAAGTCTGATACACAGCGAATGATGTGTTTTGATTCGCTGCAGGACTGGCTGGCGTGGCAGGAAAGCCTACACCCTTTGGTCATCGATTTGGGTTTGGAGCGGGCGGCGCAGGTCTTTCAGGCACTTAACCCCCATTACGCCAAACCGCCAACCCTTACCGTCGGTGGCACCAATGGTAAAGGCTCATCGGTTGCCTATCTTGAAGCCATTTACACGGTGCAGGGTTATCGGGTAGGGGCTTATACATCCCCGCATATCTTGAGATATAACGAACGGATAAAGATAGACGGCAAACCGGTGTCGGACGAGCTGATTTGCGAGGCATTTGCGCGCATTGAAGCGGTGCGCGGCAATATTTCATTAAGTTATTTCGAATTCGGCACCTTGGCGGCATTGGACATATTTTGCCGTGCCGGGGTTGATGTCCAATTGCTTGAAGTCGGTTTGGGCGGACGCCTGGATGCGGTCAATATAGTCGATCCCGATGTGGCATTAATTACCAGTATCAGCATTGACCATATTGAGTGGCTGGGCGGGACGCGGGAAGCCATAGCACGGGAAAAGGCCGGTATTTTCCGGGCCGGGATACCCGCTATCGTCGGCGACCCGGCTCCCCCTGAATCGTTGCTGCAGAGTGCTGCCGAGCGCCGTGCTTTGCTATATTGTATCGGCAAGGATTTCGGTTATAACAAGCAAAAAACAGGATGGGATTGGTTTTCTGAAGACCGGCAGTTGTTACAATTGCCGGCACCGGGTTTGAAAGGTGAACATCAGTACCGCAATGCGGCGGCGGTTATGTTGGCGGTAACCAAGATGTCTAAGGTGTTGCCGGTCACTGAGACGTCAATAAAGCAGGGTTTGGCTTATGTCCGTTTAGCCGGGCGCTTTCAGCTAATTGATGGGAAAATCCCCGTGTTGCTGGATGTCGGGCATAATCCGCAGGCAGTCAGAACCCTGGCGGACTATGTAACGGCTGCATTTCCCGGCAAACGCATCCATGCCGTGTTTTCGATGATGAAAGACAAAGACATTGCCGGTGTCCTTGAGATTATGAATGTTGTTGTTTACGACTGGTTTTTTGCGCCGTTGGCAAATCCCCGGGCGGCTACCGAATCGGTGATGCGGGATATTTTTTCACAAAGCCCGGTGTCCCGGGTTTCTTTTGGCTTTTCTGGTTTTGCCGAGGCATTTTCTGCTGCGAAAAATCAGTCTCAGGAAGGCGATTTGTTATTGGTTTTTGGATCTTTCTTTTTGGTATCTGAGTGCTTGGTTGAATTTGAGAATAAGTGAGTAGACGAAATGGATCATGAATTAAGGCAACGTTTGATAGGCGCGGTTGTAGTGACTGCGCTGTGTGCGATTTTTATCCCCATGCTGTTTGATGACCCTGTTGATAATGGCGGCCAGTTAGTCAGCGAGCTGAGTATTCCGGCAGCGCCGACAGCCGGTGATATGAGTCAGGTTTTGAAACCGGCTGAGCTAGAGCCTTTATCTACTGATAGTGTCGAACGTTACGAAATGGCTGAGCCCGAAGCCGGCCCGTTGAAACAGGGCGGCACTTCCGGGGAGGGCTTGTATGCTGAATCGGCCGGTTATGACGAATCCGGCGACGATGATTTCGCTGAGCCTGTGCCGAGGGTGCCGGAAAAAAGGCCGGTGGAACAACCGGCAAAAGTGACGCCTAAAGCACCTGCCAAGGTTATAGACACGGTAAAGAAACAGCCGCAGCCGATTAAGGAAGCCGAGGCCGTTAAACCGGCTGCTGAAGCGAAAAAGATTGCCGCAGCTGTGGCGGACGTGAAGAAACCGGCCATTGAAGAAAATGCGCCGGCGAAACTGGTGCGCTGGTACATTCAGCTGGGCAGTTTCAGTAAAAAAGAAAATGCCATGTCCTTGTGGAACAGTTTGCATGATCAAGGTTTGCCGGTGTCGCTGGATACCGTTAAAACCGATAAAGGGACAACCTATCGGCTTCGGCTAGGCCCCGAACTGGACAAGAAAAAAGCGGCCGCTATGAAATCCAAACTGGATAAGCAAAATATTGACGCCATTTTGATTGCCGAGTAACCGGCCAAGCCGCGCTATGATTTGGATAGACTTTACCCTGGCTGGGGTGGTTTTTATGGCTATGGTTATCGGAGGCTTACGCGGGTTTATCAAGGAGATTTTTTCGCTGGCATTTTGGCTGCTGGCAACTTGGGTGGGGCTGAGGTTCAACCGTGAATTTTCGGTTTTTCTGCAATCTTCCGTCAACCCGCCGTCAGCCAGATTGGCCGCCTCCTTTGTCGCTTTGTTGGTAATCACCTTGGCTTTTGGCGCTTTAATCGGATGTCTATCAGGCGTGTTGCTTAAAAAAGACGAACTAAACTTTATTCACCGTTTCGGCGGCATGGTGAGCGGTTTAGTTCGCGGCATTCTTGTTGTGATTGTCGTCATTATCGTGGCAAGGTTAACGCCTTTGTCCAAAGACTCCTGGTGGAATGAATCACTTTTGATTCCGCCTGTCCAGTCCTTCGCACTATCGTTGCGGGATCCTATTTCATCAGATCCGGCGCGACTTATCGCGACTTCTTCTGCTAATTCTTACAAAACAATACAGGTTAAAAAATAATGTGTGGTATTGCTGCTATCGTTTCCCATCAAACTGTCAATCAGGATTTATATGATGCCCTGACAGTGTTGCAACACAGAGGGCAAGACGCTGCCGGCATCGTCACTTGCGAGGGTGGGCGGTTGCATTTACGCAAGGAAAACGGCTTGGCCCGTGATGTGTTCACCAATGCCCAAATGCTCAGATTAAAGGGAAATATGGGCATAGCTCATGTCCGCTATCCA
>JBLRXA010000090.1:0-13065 GCA_047920955.1 Methylobacter sp.
CCCGCCCTCATCGCTGGTACAGCATGGCTGACAGTTTCCTACTAATCAGCCTTCTTGGCACACCGGCAACTAGTCTGACACAGGGGGGACTTTGTTTTGCGTTTTTTTGTTTGCCTGCGGCTTATAATATCTTCACCAACGTAGCAACTGCTCCTATTGCAACAACCATTAACCCGCCTAATTTGATAATCATCCGCTGTTCCAGTTGAAGCAATCGCGTATCCAGTTTTTCATTTAATCGTTCTTCCATTTGTTTTAGGTCTTCACGAGTAGCAACTTCTTTCAAATTCAGCTCAAAAACTTCTGCTAGTGCTTCTGCTTCAGCCTCTGCTATCCGTGATTCGGCTCCTGCCGCTTTTAGCCTATTAGCATACTTTAAGGTATCAAACGTAATTGCAGCCATAACCAAATATCCATCAGAAATCACTAAAACAAAAGTATAACACAACAAAAAAACCTATTGATACCCACCGATTATTCCTTTATTTAACATAAAACAATTTATGAGAATCATAAATCAGATAGTTTCAAGCTATTTGCAATTCTCCGTGATATGACCTATTTTTTTTCAAAAAATAGGTGATTTGACACATTATGACAGGGCTATTGAATCATTTGGATAATGCAGAATTCACTACTGTTACACTTCGTGGATTCATCTCCAGCCTTTAACCCACTCCTAGCGCACCAAAAGATCAGCGCCGAACCAATCAACAAGCACATGCCGATAATGTTCGGATTTTTCAATTTGGAGATGCTCTAGCGGGTTGAGGTTATCAGTGAGGACTGTGCCTTGCGACTTATTCACCGCAAAAACCCTCTCTTGCAGCCATGCGGCTTGATCGGGCAGCAACGCTTTGGAACCTAAATCGATAGGCTGGCGGGCAGCCAAAAAGATGAAGTCATTATAATCGTCGCCGGGGTCGGCAATAAATACCGACTGATGTGCAAACGCTTGACCAATAGTCCGCGCAACCGATGCCAGGGCGGTGCTTTTGTCGCTGGCAAAGCCAACAAAATTGAGCGCCAAAATGCCGTTATCCGATAATAAGCCGCGCAGCTGGGTTAATGTTTCCACGGTCAATAAATGCGCAGGCTCTGAACCGCCGGTAAAACAGTCGTGGATGATTAAGTCGTAAGGGCCGGTTAAATGGCCTATTTCATAACGGGCATCACCAACAATCGACTGCCCCGTCGGCTTAAAGCCAAAATAGCGCGTTGCCGCCTCCGCAACAGCCGGGTCAATTTCTAACGTATCAGTGACAATGCCATAACGCTCATGCAGCGTTTTTGCCATGTGGCCCGCGCCAAGGCCTATGATTAACGCGCGCGACATTTTGGGCGCCAAAGCGGGGATCAAACTGACGATGTTTTGGTAACCGAGCCGGCTTTTACCGTCGGAAATACTGGCCGCGCCAATCATGGACGCGTCAGACGTGAGAAATCGCAAGTCACGCGCCTGCTCTTCTATCACCCGCACCCATCCGTACAAACTTTCGTGTTCGGACAGAATTTTAAAATTTTTGCCGCCGGTATAAGCATGTCCGGCGCTTACCGCCTTAGGCAGTAAAAAAAATCCGCTTATTGCCAGCACCACGCTGGGCAAAATGGCCGCCGTCATGCCCAGCTGTTTTTGCTCATAAAGGGCCACCAGTACGGATAAAACGAGCAGGACGATACCAAGGCCGACAAAAATCTCACGCGAACCTATCAAGGGAAACAAAAAGAACCCCAAAACCAACGTGCCAACCACACTGCCCAAAGTGCTGACGGCATAGATGTTCCCTGCGCTCGAGCCGATGCCATCGAGCCTTGATGTCGCCAATTTAATCGCAAACGGCCCGACCATGCCGAGCATGGTCAGGCTCGGCGAAAACAACACCAAAGCACTGACAAAAGCACCAGCGCGCAAGCCTAAAGGATCGGTGGCAAGCACGACGTAGCGGCTTAACCACGGAATCGCCAGGATGAATAAGCCAGCCAACGCAATAATCAGCGCAAGGCCGGTACGGCGCGCCCTATCTGCCCATAAACCGCCGACAAAATACCCCACGGCAAGCGCAATCATGGTGACCGAAATTAACGACGACCAGACATACAGGCTGGTGCCGTAAAAGGGGGCTATTATGCGCGTGCCTAACAGCTCGACAACCATGACCGACGCACCGGTAATGAAAATGGTCAAGTAAAGCCCGATGCGCCCGAAACCGCTCAAAGGGTTATGTGTCATGTTTTTTTCCTCTGTATTGTTGTTATTCTAAGACCTGAAAATAAAGGTAATTTCCGAAAAATAATACCCGCTGATTTCATCGCTCCAGCGTAGGAACGATGCAATTATGGAGAATAAAAATTTAAGCACAGACAACTTAGGCCATTTCCTGAAAAAAGCATACCCAAGCGATACGAAAATAAGCAATGCTATTATTTTCGCTGCTTTTTTTTCGTGGCTTTCGTGATGTTCGTGGACGCTGTTTTTATACAGCTCAAGATCATCAGGGGATATTATTTTTCGGAAATCGCCTTAATCCATTATTTTGCCAAACATTGTTTCGTAGTCTTCCTTCGTTAAAACACCGCTAACGCCTGTGCGCTGATGTGCTTTGTTAAAGAAGTAAGTTCTTGGCAATTCGCCGTACCAAGCGGGGTCAATTTCAAATTGCAGGCGTTGAATATTTTCATCCGCATAAGCCCAGCTTTCAATGCCGGATAATTGATTTTTTGCCAATATCTGTTGAATTTGTTCAGCTTCAGACGGTTCGTCGGCGGCCAGAAGAATCATTTTAAGTTCAGGTTTGTCTTGATGCAGACGCTCTAATAATGCCATTTCTTTCAAACACGAAGGGCAGTTTACCGACCAGATAACCAGCACAAACGGCCTTCCGGCATTGCTTGCTAATATTTGCTGATAACTTCCGGCAATGAATGCGGATGGGGCGGCCTGTGCTGTCGTATTGAAAGCAGCTAAACATACAAACAACGCATTTAAGAAGATTTTCTCTAACATCATTATTTAGTCCCCATGAGTTTTAAATTGCCGCAAATAAATGCCAAATTGGGCTTTATTATGTCGGTATCGATTCTGCCATACCGGATTTCAAAGCCAGTGTGCCGCCGGTTTCGCCCTGCAAGTCCACCCACACATGCGGCAGGCCTAAATTTTCCAGCCAAGCCGCGCCGTCCTGCCCTTTGAGCATGGCAATGGTGGAGGCACTACCGGCAACCACGCAAAAATCGGCAACCACGCTAACCGCCGCCAAATGCCGCACCGGCCAGCCGGTTTTGGGGTTGAGCAAATGGCCGTAACGCAGGCCATCGACGACAATGCAACGCTCATAATCGCCGCTACTGGCCAACGCGCCTTCGCGCAATAACACGGTCTGCAGCACGGCGGTTTTGCAAGCGGGGTCGCGGATGCCGACGCGCCACGGGCTGCCATCGTTACGCGGGCCGATGACTTTGATGTCGCCGCCCAAATTGATGACGCCCTGTTTGATGCCTGCCGACAAACATAAGGCAGCGGCGCGGTCAGCGGCGTATTCTTTGACGATGCCGCCAAAGTCGATTTCCATGCCGGGCTGGGGGAATGTCAGCACTGGCGGCTTCCACGCCAATTTATGCCAGCCGACGTGGCCGAGCAAGGCGTCTATTTGCTGTTGCTCCGGCAATTTGCCTTGGTCAAAGCGCCAGGCGCGGCGCAATATACCGGAGGTGATGTCAAACAGGCCGTCGCTTTGTTCGTGGCAGGTTGCCGCATAATTCAATAAACCTGCGGTTTCCTCATCGACAGTGATAGCGCCGCCGCTGGCGGCAACGCGGTTGATTGCAGACAGGAAACTGTCGTCGCGATAACGCGAATACAACGCTTCGAGCCGCCGCACGTCGGCGATAACCCTATCGGCAACGTGTTGGGCTTTAGTCGAGCTGTCGGCATAAAGCTGTAGGTCGCAAGGCGAACCCATCGCCTTGAACGCATAATGGTAATAAGCCAAACGCTTCAGAACATATAACTCCAGGTCGCCGACAGCGCGCCGTCACGCGGCAACTGGTAGCCGTTGACATCGTCGCTGACCGGCTGCAGCCATTCAAAACTTAGGCTGTTGCCCTGCAAGCTGCCGCTCGGCACAAAGGCGTTGATGCCGAAACCGATATCCCAATAACGCCCGCCGTAGCTGCCCGGATAATCCATCGGCCCCAGTTTATTGAACGTGCCGTTATATTCGTTTTTAATCGAGCCTTGTACGGTATAAACGCCGCGCACCGAAGCCGACAGCCAATTTAACAGGTCGTAACTGCCCCAGGCGGTGGATTGGAACATATCGCCAAAGGCAAAGCCGGTTTCGTTGTTGCGCTCCATCCGCACCGTGCCGTTGATTTGCGCGCCCCAGCCATAGTTATCCAGTTTGCCGCTATAGGTGATGCTCGGTTTGAAATCCCAAGTGCCGCTGCCCAGCTGCATACCGTAATGCTGATAACCGGCATCAAGGCGATGGGTATCCCTGAATTTGACATCCACATCGCCGGTCGGGGCGCTGACGCCCAAAGTGCCATGTACACGATGACCGGCTTGATCAAACAGCTTGACCATGGCATAAACGCCGGTGTCGCCGATGCCGCTGGTGGTGTGTTCGTGCAAGGTGTGATGGTTGATCAACGCTTGTTGCGCGAAGGTTGCCGCTGGTGCGCCATTGAGGCTGCGCGTGGACATATCCATGTCCATAAACTGCGGCATCAGCATCAGCGTCAACCAGTCGGTCGGCGCGTACATCAGATCGAGCATGATCATATTCATGTTCATTGAGCCCGGCGCGGTAAAACAAGGGTCGCCGTTGCAGCCCTGTTGCACGATGGTTGGGTCGCTGACTTTATTAAAGCCTTGTAGCATAGAGCCCGCTTGGGTGCTGCGCATATAGCGCGCACCGAACATCATGCCGCCAGCCTTGTCCATCATGTGGTCGAACATCACCCCGGCGGGTGCGTGGCCGCCATGATGGCTATGCCCGCTGTGCCCTGCATGGCCGCTGTGGCCACCGCCGGAAAAAGACAGCGCCGACAAGTCGACCTTCAACACCGCATTGACTGTGTAAAAGTCGTAATCGGCATAAGCGCCCTCGCCGCTACCACCTAATTGCAGTGAGCCTGCGTGGGTGTAATATTCGGCAGCGGCCTCAAAACTGACACCTTTGGCGAATTGTTTACTGAAGGTAATGCCGCCGCTTAACGCGCCGAAACCCGACAGCCGGTGGTCGCTGGAATAATGCCCCGGCAGTTGGTTGCGGTCGAAGGGGATGGTTTTGGCAATCGGATTAACCGCAATTTCATCGGCCCTGTTGCCGCCTGCATCGATCAGGTTAAAGTTTTCATCGCGGAAATAGACGTTGCCGTTATTGGGATTGCCCGCTTCCACATAAATAGTCCGGCCATTTGCATCAACGGCGGCTCTGCTGAGGGCTTGGTTAGAGGCCAGATAAGGCGTGTAAAAATCGGCGGCGTCCTGCGAGTAATAACGCACTTTCGGGGTAATCGTCCAGCCTTGCCCCACCGGCTGCACCCAATTGGCTTCAAAGGTATGGGCATTGATGCCCCAGTCATCGTGAAAAAAGCGGTAATCGAAATGCAAGGCCGCATCCAGGCCGTCGATATATTGGACATAGCGCAAATTTTCAGTCCATTGGTTACGCTCGTCAGGACGCTTTTCCAGCAAACCGATAGACACGCCGCTCAGCACATCGCCGGTCTGTTCCGGGTTGATAAAAGCCGTGGCCACCACTTTATAGGGATTGGCCATATAACCGGTGCTATGGGTATAGCCAATGCCCGCCTCCAGCAACGCGGTTTCGTTCAGCACCTGGGTCAGACCCAGCGTTGTGCCCCAGTCCTGCCGGTTGCCGCGCAGCACGTTATTCCGGTTTTCTTTGTGGATTTGGCCACTGCCGGAACTGCTGTTGTAGCTGTCGAAACCACGGCCAACATCGAAAATATAAGGCGTGGCATCGTGATCGAGTATGGCCTGGGTGTCGCTGTTGGTGTAGCTTAAACCCAGGTTCAGGCTGGTCAGCTTCTGGTTAAAATCCCAGCGTCCGGCAACATTGCCAAAACGCGATTCATAGTCGTTTTCTATCGAAATGCCGCCACCGGCATCCAGCGTCACTTCGTCCCATTCGTAACTCAGCTTAAAATCGCCTTGTTTGCGGATTTCCGGCGAGGCGGAAGACAGCGTATGCACCAGTTGGGTATCTTTAATATAGTCGCCGGTTAAGGCATCGCGTTGCAGCGGATTCAACTGCCGGTCGAACAGCACATTATTATTTTGCAAATACGGCGTCGCCCCCGACAGCACAACGCCTTCTTTATTGCCGCCAAAAGACAGCGGCGCGGTGGCAATCGGCGTCGCGCCGCTCCAAGTATCCTGGGTGTAATTGAAGGCAAACTTCAAGCGGTCGGACAGCGTGATTTTGGAGCTGCCGAGCAAACTGTCCACAGTAATCGGGTCAAAGCGGCTATTGACGCCGAACAGGTTGCGCTTACCCTCTTCATAATAGCCGTATAAAAAACTGACTTCCTCATCGGCGGCGGCCTGAGCCGGAGCGGGCATCAGTCCGGGCAACAATAACGCGGCAGCCGTCAACGCCTGCAACGAAGAACTGGCCGCCAGTTTCGGTTTGGCGCTACCAGCTAATAGATGTTTAATAACAGCCACAACCACCCCCGCCAGCGGCACTACCGCCCGCAGCCGCTTCCCGGCTACCGTAAATATGGCCTTTAAACGTGCTTTGCAATGGATAAGGGTCCAATGCCATCTGCGGCTTGGCCAATTTCCCGCGTTGCCACGGCGCCACCGGTGAACACGCCGAAACGCAGACGCACAAGGCCAATAACAGCGTTTGTTGTATTGCCTTCATCGGCGCTTTCTCATTATTGTTGTTATATCGTTCGGGCGTGAGCATGGTGCAAGTCAGACCTTCCAGGTTTTTAAAGCCTGGAAGGTCTGTACGTCGGCCTGTTTCCCGCCAAAGTAAAAGGCTGTCAAAATCATGGGCATTCCGGCATGGAAGTGCGAAACCACTAAGGATGCGTAATCAGCTCGCCGCTGGTTGCAAGTTCGGGCGATTCGGACAGCAACTGCTCAACGGCAAGCCGAAGCTCCTCGGCGGCGCCCTCGCGGAAACCTAAATGGATATGACGGATAACGCCTTTACGGTCAATCAGATAAGAAGAAGGCATGGCCTTGACCTCAAATTTCGTCGCACACTGCTGATCGGCATCAGCCGCCACCGTAAAATCGGCAGGATATTCAGTCAAAAAAACCGTGGCATCTTCAGGCGTTTGGTCCAAATTAACACCGACCACTTGCAGGCCGCGATCCTTAAAATCGCGTTCCAGTGTATTCAAAAACGGAAATGATTTCGCACAAGGCGGACACCAGGACGCCCAGAAATCGACATAAACCACTTTGCCGTGGAATTGCTGCAAATCATGGCGTTGCGCATTGCTAAGCGACGTCAGCGCGCAATCCGGCGCCTTGCTGTTTATCTCGGCGGCAACAACGGTTTGCAGGGGAATAAATACCAGAACAGTGCGAAGCAGGGTTAATAATCGTTGGTTCATGGATAGTGTTTTATGTGGATAAACGCCTTTGTCGCCGGTACGGTCAAAGGTGCGGGTTACTGAACCTGGTACACAACAATATCGGTATCGGTATGATCGCCATTGTTATTCATACAATGCCAGGTGACATCAAAATTTCGGGTACCGGCAGCCGTTTTGGTCAACGACATGAAATAATGCCCATCGCCACCCGCTAAACGCGCTTCGGCACTGGCAAAATTGTCGCCGGAAACGGTATCCGTGACCGAGGTCATGTTTAGGCCTTTTTGAATATGAAGGCTCAAAAACAAGCCCGGAACAGGTGCGGAATCGTCCCTGATATGAGCGACAAGAAAATCGGTGCCGCCGGAACAATTAACCCCCGCAAGAATGGTTGCGTTTGGATTATCGCCATTAGGGTCTATCGCAGCGCCGCTGCTATGCGCCAGGGCAATGCCAGGAACTGCCGCCAAAATGGATGCCGCCATAATCGCTTTTTTTAAAGATGCCATGCTCATAATATTCCTCGTACCGCTGAAACCAGCGAAAGTTGATGCCAAACAGCGCCGCTAAATTCGCCGAACCGCTGACCTTATTTGGATTGGAAAAAACGGCAATCGTACTTTTTATTTGTTGGGCTGGCAAACCGGAAAAACGCGAATGGCACTAAAAAACAGCATCAGCACCCGGCTATTGCCGGATGCCAAAACCTAGCCTGTCCGCAAAACCGGCTAACCTAACAGATTACTGCCAGTAATTAGTTCCTGTTTGGTCAGGGTTAGACCAGACAGGCAACTCTTTATTAATTTGTTCGGCAGACGGATAAACGAACACATCATCACCGGCACCGCCATTACCCGTGCAACCTGCCGGTAATGGGTTAATCGCCAGGTTTCTGGTGACTTTTAAAGACGCCGGTGAATTCCATCCACCCGCCTTAGTTGTATGCGCCGCATCGGCATAGCCGTCATAAAGGGAATAAGGGTTTCCGACATCAAAAGGCTGCCCGGGAACACCGTCAAAATTCGGGATAGGCGACCAGATTTGGACGTCTTTGGCCGAGGCGGTCGCGCTTGGCGTAGTCGAACATATATCGGCAATAGTCGGATAGAAGGTCACCGAGCGGGCGCAGGATTCTGCTTTGATGGTGACAGCGGCCGAGTAAAATTCTACACCGATAACGGTAGCAATCGTTTGGTCGTAAGGCTTTCCGCCTGCCCAGAAGCCGTCTTTACTGCCTTTTTCATCCACTTTATTATTAACCATTTCCCATGGGCCGCCTACACGCATCAGCGTACCGATGCCAGCCAAAGGCGAATAATAATCGGCGGCTGCCGTCGTCGTGAACACCCTGCCCGCGCCTGAATCCACACCAATAACCGGGCTATAACTGACCGCATTTGGAAACACAACAGTCGTCCCTATCGTTGCTTCGCTATCACAGCCGTGCCCGACATTTATTTGGTTATGAACCCGGGTGCGTTCTACGACGGTGTTTGTTTCCAACCGGGTATGCGCAACAGCGCCTTGGCTGGCCGCAACCATAGCGGCACCGGTTAATGAACACAGCGCCAGTTTTTTAAAAGCAGTTGATTTTGACATTAAGCCCTCCTTAGGACATTTATTATTGTAAGTGGTACATTTTCTCATGGGCATTTCGGAATCAATAGTCCATAGCCAATAATTAAAGCATATCTTGTGCCAAATATGAAAACACAGTTAATGTGCGGCTTTTGTAAAAAATTTGGGTTATTTTTTAGTAAAAATGCGTGATATGACCTAATAAAACTGTGTTATTTAACATAGTTTTATTGGATGGGCGCACGGGCGTCATTTATTTTTTTACCATAAAGGACTTAAAGGGATGGCTGTGTTGAGTTCATCCGCGATATTAGGGCAGCCCTTTATGATAAAAAACAAGTTATAAACCGTGTGCGCATCAGCACCCGCCGGAAACCGCTAAACAGGGAAGGGCTATAGTCCGCGTCCGATGTGGCAAGAACTAACAATAACGGCCTAAAATCAGTTAAAATGCCAAATTCTGACAATAATCCTGTAACGGGTTGAAAGCGTAATGCATACAAAATATAACACCGATGACCTCCGAATTTGCGGGACTAAGGAAGTCATAGCCCCGGTTCAAGCTCATACCGAAACGCCGATTAGCGATGCGGCGGCACAAACGACGATGCTGGCTCGGCAAGAAATACACAAGATACTGACAGGCCTGGATGACCGCCTGGTCGTGGTGGTCGGGCCTTGCTCGATTCATGACCCTATCGCGGCGCATGAATATGCCCGGCTGCTAAAAGCCATTAAAGACGAATTGGCCGATGATTTGGTCATCGTCATGCGCGTCTATTTTGAAAAACCGCGCACCACGGTGGGCTGGAAAGGCCTGATTAACGACCCCGATTTAGATTCCAGTTTTAATATTAACAAGGGTTTGCGTATCGCCCGGCGCTTGTTGCTGGACGTCAATGAAGCGGGCGTTCCGGCGGCCACCGAATATCTGGATTTAATCACGCCGCAATATGTGTCCGACTTGATTGCCTGGGGCGCTATCGGCGCCAGAACCACCGAAAGCCAAGGGCATCGTGAATTGGCGTCGGGCGTGTCTTGTCCTATCGGCTTTAAAAATTCCACCGACGGCACCATAAAAATCGCCATCGATGCGATAGGTGCGGCGATGAGCCCGCATCATTTTATTTCGCTGAATAAAGCCGGTCATTCGGCGATTTTCTCTACCACCGGTAATGAGGATGTGCATATCATTTTACGCGGCGGCAATGACCGTCCGAATTATGATGCCGTCAGCGTCGAACAGGTTGCTGAAGGTTTGGTCAAGGCCGAGCTAAAGCCGAATATTATGATCGATTTTAGTCATGCCAACAGCTTGAAACAATGCCAGCGGCAGTTGATTGTTGGCGACGATGTCGCCCAGCAAATCGCTAACGGCGACCACCGCATTATGGGCGTGATGATCGAAAGTCATCTGAAAGCAGGCAGCCAAAAGGTTGTTGAAGGGCAGCCGCTGGTTTACGGACAAAGCATTACCGATGCCTGTTTATCGTGGGACGATACTGTTCCGTTATTAAGGGAACTGGCGGCAGCCGTACAAAAACGCAGAACCGTAGATACTAGCCGGAGTTTAATCAAATGATGATTTATGTCAACGGCGACCGCCGCGACTGCGCCGACAATAGCAGCGTTGCCGATATCGTTAATGAGCTGGGCTTAACCGGCAAAAAAATTGCGATTGAATTGAACAAAGAAATTTTGCCGTTCCAGCAATACGGCAGCCAAATCTTGCAAGCCGGAGACCGCTTGGAAATTGTCCATGCGATTGGCGGCGGCCAGGATGATTCTTTCATGCTTGCCGGAGTCAGCTACCATTCAAGATTGCTGGTCGGCACCGGCAAATACAAGGATATGGAAGAAACCCGTTTGGCTATCGAAGCCAGCGGCGCGCAAATTGTAACTGTGGCAATTCGCCGTACCAATATCGGCCAAAATCCCGGCGAACCTAATCTGCTGGATGTCATTTCGCCAGATAAATACACCATTCTGCCCAATACCGCCGGTTGTTATACCGCCGAAGATGCAGTCAGAACCTGTCGCTTGGGGCGCGAATTGCTCGGCGGTCACAACTTGGTCAAGCTGGAAGTGCTGGCCGATCAAATCACCTTGTTTCCCGATGTCGCAGAAACCTATGTCGCCGCCGAATTGCTGGTCAAAGACGGCTTCGATGTGATGGTCTACACCAATGACGACCCGATAGCCGCCAAACGCCTGGAAGACATTGGCTGCGTCGCGGTCATGCCGTTGGCCGCGCCAATCGGTTCCGGTTTGGGCATCCGTAATCCCTACAATATCTTGACCATCGTCGAAAATGCCAAGGTGCCAATTTTGGTCGATGCCGGTGTTGGCACCGCGTCCGATGCCGCGATTGCGATGGAATTGGGTTGTGACGGGGTGTTAATGAATACTGCGATTGCTGCCGCCAACAATCCTATTCTCATGGCGTCGGCGATGCGTAAAGGCATCGAAGCAGGTCGCGAAGCCTTTTTGGCCGGACGGATGCCGCGCAAGCGTTTTGCTTCCGCCTCATCGCCGATAGATGGCTTGTTTTTTTGATTTTGTAGCAATGCCCAAACGGGCATCTAGTCTAAAAACCAAAATTTGTCCACGAACAGCACGAAAACAAAAAACCGTTGCGACATCGTTGCAAGCCAGACCTTCCAGGTTTTAAAAACCTGAAAGGTCTGCATAGTGGCAGCCCGTAGATACTTAAGTAACGCGCAAAAATTAGGTAATTTCCTGAAAAAAACAGCCCCAAATAATTGTCCACGAAAAACACGAAAAGCAAAAAGTAGGTATCTCCAGACGACACAAAAATAAGCAACGCTATTATTTTGGCTGCTTTTTTTCGTGGCTTTCGTGCTTTTCGTGGACAAAACGATTTTCCCAATTTTATAAATCTTCTTTTTTATGCCTTCTACCGAACAAACTCCCGCACACCGAATCCGCAGCTTTATCCGCCGCCAAGGCCGTATCACCCAAGGCCAACAATTAGCACTGGATAGCCATTGGGATAAATACTGTCTCGCCCCCGCCCTCGACTACGATTTTGGCCAGGTTTTTGGCCGCCCCTTCGGCGCAGCTCAGGACAGGCCCGCGCCCTTGATTGTTGAAATCGGTTTTGGCACCGGCGACAGTCTGGCAAAAATGGCGGCGGCCAACCCCGAAAATGATTATATCGGCATTGAAGTGCATAAACCGGGCGTCGGCCATTTGATGCTGTTGCTGGATCAGCAAAATCTGAGCAATGTCAGAATTTATTGCCACGATGCCATTGATATTCTGGAGCACAAGATAAAAGACAACAGCCTGGCCGGTGTGCATTTGTTTTTCCCCGACCCGTGGCCGAAAAAGAAGCACCACAAACGGCGAATTGTCCGCCCCAGTTTTGTTGAATTGTTGCTTAAAAAATTGCAGCCGGACGGCTATTTTCATGCCGCGACCGATTGGCAAAATTACGCGGAAAATATGCTGGAGATATTGTCTGCCGGCGTCGGCCTCAGCAATGCCAGCGCAACCGGCGACTATTGCGAACGCCCGGAATACCGGCCACTGACACGATTCGAGCAGCGCGGCATCCGTTTGGGGCACGGCGTTTGGGATTTGATTTTTAGAAAAAATTAAACAGCATACTTGGTGAATTTTAAAAAGCTGAGAAACTCTTTTCGGATTTGTTCGAACGAACTTTCAATCAGGTCTGCCATCGCCGCTCCACCCCTGTTTTTGAATCCTGTTTGAAAAAAAGGCCGGTTTTTTGACGCTGTGACCGCCGACTAAATTGACTAAAAGTATGATTTTATCACCAAGTAGCGCCCCCCCCCCGTTCAGGGCGGGGATGTAAGCGGCCCAGTCAACAAAATAATCTATTTGGGCGTTCTTTGTCGTTCAATGTATTGCCGA
>JBLRXA010000091.1:0-13057 GCA_047920955.1 Methylobacter sp.
CTTTACCGCATTGCAACGACTACTTGCTCAAGTTATTTCGTGCTCATTACTTAGCTGTTGTTGCAGGCGTTGTGAGACGCCTTTTAACAAGTGGTCGCCAAAAGAATGGCCTAATGTGTCATTGACGTATTTGAAGCGGTCCAAATCCAAAAACAATATTGCGGCGGTGTTTTGGTGGCGATGGGCTTGGGTTATCGCCAGTTGCAGATGGTTTTTAAGCAGGGCGCGGTTGGCCAAGCCGGTCAGGTCGTCATAATAGGCCTGCTTTTCCAGCATCGTTTGATAGTTTTTTACTTCGTTGCGGTAATCGCTTAGCCAGTTGATCATCAGGTTAAAGGCTTTGCCCAATTCATGCAATTCAGGCCCGCTGCTGGTTAAGGCCACGGTTTGCAATTCGCCCTCAATAACTTCATGGGCGGCGGCGCTCAGTTGTTTGAGCGGTCGGGTTATGCGTGTGGTCATGCTAACGAAAATGATCAGGCTGATGGTCAAAATTAACATTACCACGGCGGTGCTGAGCAAAAAGGTATTCCTCAGCACTGCCTCGAAATAAGCCGGATCCATTGTTAAATGAACCTGGCCAATAACATTGCTTTGGGCATCTGGATTTAAAAACAGCGCGTCTTCATTTTCAAGGTTGCGGCTGCGGATGGGTTGTTCGATGTCAGCAAAATTTTGCCCGCCGCTACGCTGCCACCAACGCCAAAATCTGAGCGATTGGGGGGCGGTTAGCGTTGGCGGCGGGTTTTCGGTTTTGCTGATTTGCGCCAGTATTTTGCCGTTTTCATCACTAATGGCGACATAAGCCAGACCCGGAAGATCGGCGAGTTTATCCAGCTGTTGCGTCAAAAGCGTGTCTTGATGCGTGTAAACGGCATATTCACTGGCTTCCGCCAATAAATTAACCAGTGCCAAGTTATATTCGTGGCGGGTCTCAAATTGAAGCGACAATAACCGATAGGTGACGATAAAGCCGACACTGAATGCGGTCAATAACACCAGTGCCGCATTGAGTAAATTAAAGCGTTTTGCCATGTTTAATGAGGTCAGCAGCTTCATTGAATTAACTCCGAAATTTCTGGGAGCCATTGCTCAGGCCTGTTCAGCTTCATGTGTTCAACTGTTTTTAGGTTCAATACCGGCCTGACTTTACGCGGCGTAAGGGGAGGCAGCGACGCAGGCTGTATGCCCTTTAATAAAATGTCTTTAGCCAAATCGGCGGTTTGCAGGCCGAGATCGTCATAGTCCCAATCGAGTGCATATAAAGCTCCGGCTTTGACCCATTGCGCCGATAGGCCGATCAGGGGCACTCGATTACGAAATGAATAGAGTAACAATTCGCGCACGGCGGCTGGATTAAACGCGGCCGAACTGTCGGCTGCCCATAAGGCGTCGAGCTGGGGCGGCAGCTTTTTTATCAGTTCGGGAAAATCTTCAGCGCCCGCAGCCGACGCACCAATGAGGGCGATACCTTCAGCCTGCGCTTGTTTTTGTAAGGACTCAAAGTGCGCCGCGCCTTGTTGGGGTTCATAAATGACCGCAATCTGCCGGGCATTGGGTAACAGTCGCCGTAGCCACTGCCATTGCAGGCTGGCGGAGAAATTTAAGCCGACGCCGGTGGCATTGGCGTTCTTGCGTAATTCATCAGTATCCAATACTAAGCCTGCGACGATGGGGGTGTTTTTGATCTGTGCCAAGGCTGCGCGGGTGGCCTGCGTACCTAAGGTTAAAACCAACTTGGGTTGATACGTTTGTAAGCGTTGGCTTAGCGCCTCGGCCTTGCTGCCATTGGCCAAGTCCAGCGTTTGATAAACGGGGTTCAAGTTGCTGTGTGCCAGGCTCGACTGAAATCCCGCTAAGGTCTGTTGGTAAGGCGGACTGTCGTGGCTTTGCAAGATAAGGATGTCGGTGGCAGAGGCGTATGTGCAGACGGCCAGGTTTACCATCAATAAACAAAGCCGTGTATGCCAGTTTAAGGCAGGCCGATGGGTTAGGGTGTGCGCAATCAAAATTCGTAACTCATCCGCACACGGAAGTTGCGCCCGTCTTGTGAGATGATGTCAGGCGATAACGGCGGGCTGGCAGGGTCGATATAGTTTTCATCGAACAGGTTATAGAGGCCGCCGCTCAGTTCTAAGCCTGACAGCCAGCGGCGTGACAGCAAGGTCAGGTTAGTCACCGAATAATTGGGCACCCGGTCGCCGATGGTGGTGGCGCGGGAACTGACATATTGCACTTCTATGCCTGCAAATAGCCTGTCCTGCCACAGCGGCGCGCTAACATTAAACTTGACCATCTGTTGTGGCGCGTTAGGCGGCTGCTCGTAACCGCCAACCCGGCTTTGTTGGTAAGTATGGCTCAAACGCCCCTCGAAGTTTTCATAACGCCCTTTCAACTGGGTTTCCACGCCGTAGGCTTCGGCATTGCCCTGGTTTTGGAACTGTCTGATGTCGGTATCGGAAATGGTTAAGCTAATCAAGTCGGTTAAACGGTTGTAGTAGGGGCTGATGCGCAAATCGAAATGCTGCGTCAAACGCTGTTCCCAGACAATTTCATAACTTTCGATGTGTTCGGGCTGTAGATTGCTATTGCCAATCCAGGGCGTTGAGCTTTCGCAGCAGGTGTAGGCACTCTCGAAGGCATTGGGCGCCCGAAAAGCGGTGCCGTAGAGAAGTTTTAGCGTGGTTCCGTCAAGCGGTTCGTAAACCAGGCCAAGGCGCGGATTGAACGTGCCGCCAAAATTATCATAATGGTCGTAGCGTCCGCCAGCTTGCAGGCTTAAATTGTGCAAAATAGTCCATTCATCTTGCAGATAAAAACCGGCAATGCTGCTGGTCTGGCTGTTATCGGCATAGAGAAAATAAGGGTCTTGATCGTTGTTGATCATTTTTTGCTGAAAATTATGCCGAAATTCGCTGCCCAAGGTTAGGTGATGGCTATCGAAAAAGGTATGGCTGATTAAGGCCTCGCCGCCAAACCATTGGCCTTGCCAAAGATCCTTATTGACCACGCGCTCGGTAGGCGAAAGCCGATACGGTAAAGCGTCATTGAATTCATAGCTATCCCAAAAAACACGTCCCGTGACATCCCAGTCGCCAGTGAAATTATGATGATAATTTAAGTCGGCATAAGCCCGTTGATCGTGATAATGGGTGTCGGCTTCGCCAAACGTGGTGCCGGTGGTGCCGGTGGGCAGATATTTTTTGCGGCCGACATAACTGCCGCTGAGGGTGAAATCTTCCCAGGCCAGTTTGCCATGCAAACGTGCGACATTTTCCTCATCTTGTTTATGCGCCGTGCCCAAGCCTGGAAAATCCAAGTTTTGGCGGCCATTGCTGTGATAATAGCTGGCCGATAAAAAGGTTTCGAAACCGTTGGCGAATTTTTTGCCGTGGCTAAGTTGCCCCTGTCCAGTACCGTAGCTACCGCCAGCCGCAGACGCACGGACGCCTTGCAGGTCACGTCCACGCTGGGTGATGACATTGACCACAGCAAACAGCGCGCTGCTGCCGTAAAGCGACGAGGCCGGGCCGCGCACCACTTCCACGCGTTCGATATTGTCCATGTCGACTAAAAAATCTTGGCCCAATCCTGCGTAGTCTTGTAAGTTTTCGTTCACCCGGTGGCCGTCAATAAGCACCAGAATACGCGTGTTGTAATCGCCCGGCGGGGCAAAACCGCGCACGCCATTGTGGTGGTAAGCGCGGTCATAAGTGCTGATAAAGCCGGGCAAACTGCCGAGCAGGGCGGACATCGTGCGCCAACCGTAGCGTTTGATTTGTTCCGAACTGATGATGTCAACCGAGGCCGGGGCTTTGGTGATAGGTTGTTCGTGGCGCGAGGCGCTAAATACCGACGGCAATTCGCTAAAGAGCAGGGCTTGCTCATCGTTGGGCGGCGAAGGGCTGTCTTGAGCCTGTGCCGCAAGCGAGCTAAAGCATAATGCGGCGGTTAAGATGTAATAAAAGCGCATGGATTGCCTTCATTTAATAATATTTGTTGTGCGCCAAAGTAAAGGCATGGTTGCGTAATTGCAAGTGTTTATTGGGCTTAATTTATGCGCAGCCCTTATCCAGCCTACACTAACATTAGCCCCTGCAACACCTTAATCTCATCTCTGATTTTTGCCGCCTGCTCAAATTCAAGGTTCTTGGCGTGTTGGTACATCGCATCTTCCAGTTGTTTCAATTTTTTACCCGCCTGTTTGGGCGTCATCGCGGCTTTATAATCAGTTGGAAATTCGGCGACTT
Source organism: Methylobacter sp. (assembly GCA_047920955.1). Lineage (GTDB taxonomy): Bacteria > Pseudomonadota > Gammaproteobacteria > Methylococcales > Methylomonadaceae > Methylobacter_A. Next base: position 4,251 of record JBLRXA010000091.1, read on the forward strand.
TATCCAGCAATTTATGGCCGCTGGTTTTGCCTGCACCGGGTATTGATACCTCTAAAATATCGGTGACTGATTTAAAAATGGTCTTGGGTTCAATATGATGTTCGACATTAAACTGATGCTGTTTTTCGCGGCGGCGCTCGGTTTCGTCTATCGCCTGCTGCATCGATTTGGTGATTTTATCGCCGTATAAAATGGCCTTGCCGTTGACGTTGCGCGCCGCCCGGCCAATGGTTTGCACCAAAGATACGACCGAACGCAAAAAGCCTTCCTTGTCGGCATCGAGTATCGCCACCAGCGACACTTCGGGGATGTCCAACCCTTCGCGCAACAGGTTGATGCCCACCAGCACGTCGAACAGACCGAGCCGCAAATCGCGGATGATCTCGACCCGTTCGACGGTGTCGATGTCGGAATGCAGATAGCGCACCCGCACGTTGTGTTCGGATAAATATTCGGTCAAATCTTCCGACATGCGTTTGGTCAGCGTAGTGACCAATACCCGCTCTTTGACCGCCACGCGCTTGATGATTTCCGACAGCAAATCATCAACCTGGGTGGTGGCCGGGCGCACTTCGACAACCGGATCGAGCAAGCCGGTGGGTCTGACCACCTGCTCGGCAAACACGCCGGAATGCTCGCGTTCGTAAGGCCCCGGCGTTGCCGACACATAAATCCGCTGCGGCGCTTTCAACTCGAATTCATCGAACATCAGCGGGCGGTTATCCAAGGCGGATGGCAGCCTGAAGCCGTATTCGACCAGCGTTTCCTTGCGTGACCTATCGCCTTTGTACATGGCGCCGATCTGCGGCACCGCAACATGGCTTTCATCGATAATCACTAGCGCATTGTCACGCAAATAATCGAACATGGTTGGCGGCGATTCGCCTGCGTTTCTGCCGGACAAATAGCGGGAATAGTTTTCGATGCCGGAGCAGTAGCCGACTTCCAGAATCATCTCAATATCGAACAAGGTGCGCTGTTCCAGTCGTTGCGCTTCGACCAGTTTATCCAGCGCGCGTAATTGCTCCAGGCGCGCCTTGAGTTCTATTTTGATCGCTTCAACCGCTTCCAACAACTGCTCTCGCGGCGTCACATAATGGCTTTTCGGATAAATTGTGTAACGCGCCAGCCGCCGGATAATCTCGCCAGTCAGCGGATCGAATAACGACAGGCGTTCCACTTCGTCATCGAACAATTCTATCCGCAAGGCTTCGCTGTCCGACTCGGCCGGGAACACGTCGATGACTTCGCCGCGCACCCGGTAGGTCGCCCGGCGCAAGTCGATGTCGTTGCGGGTGTATTGCATTTCCGCCAGCCGCCGCAGGATGTCGCGCTGGTTAATCATGTCGCCTTTGACCAGATGCAACACCATTTTGAAATACGATTCCGGCTCGCCCAAACCGTAAATCGCCGACACCGTGGCGACGACGATAGTGTCTTCGCGTTCGATGAGCGCCTTGGTCGCCGACAAGCGCATCTGTTCGATATGCTCGTTGATCGCCGCGTCCTTGTCGATGAAGGTGTCGGAGGCCGGAACGTAGGCTTCGGGCTGGTAATAGTCGTAATAGGAGACGAAATATTCGACGCTGTTTTCCGGGAAAAACTCTTTCATTTCGCCGTAGAGTTGCGCGGCCAGTGTTTTATTCGGCGCCATGATCATGGCCGGACGCTGCACCTGATTGATCACATTGGCGATGGTGAAAGTTTTGCCGGAACCGGTTACGCCCAGCAAAGTCTGATGCACTTCGCCGTCGCTCAAACCTTCGACCAGCGCTTGAATTGCGCTAGGCTGGTCACCGGCTGGCTGGAAACGGCTGTGGAGTTTGAACTGCTTTTTCACGTTTTGTTCAAGGCATCATGCCCGTTAGTGGCTAGGGTTTTGGCGCGCTATTTTCTTCTTTTTTTGGCTCTGCCTGTTCTTCTGGTTCTGCTGATTTTTCAGCTTCGATGATGACCGCAGAAATACAGTCCATTATGCTTTCAGTGTAGTTGCTACGTGCTTGGGCAAGGTCTTTGGCCGAACCGAAATCAGTGCGCAGCTCTTCAAGGGTCTTTTGAGGGTCTTTGGACGAAGATAGCGTCAACATTTTTGTATAGTTGCGGTAAGCCATTAAGCGATTAGGGTCAAGATCGAAAATGCCGGGCATTTTTGCCGACGAGGTATCGACCACGCATTTGGCCATGCGTTCCGGCGATAATTTATAGTCCTTCACGTCTTTTTCCAGCTGCATTTGTTCCAATACGGTTTGTTCATACTGGTTTTTGTCGGTGCAAGCGGGCAGCAATAAGGCTGATAGCGAAATGAGTAATAGTTTTTTCATCTGAGTGTTACCGTTAGGTGTTGTGTTTAAGTGAGTGGCAAAAGGTTTTCGCCTGAGGTGATTTATTGAAAAGAACATACTAAAAATTGTCCACGAAAGTCACGAAAAAACACGAAAATTTCGTGGTTTTCGTGCCTTTCGTGGACTCTGTTTTTCTACAGCTCACGATCATCAAGGGATATTATTTCTCGGAAACCACCTAAAGTTCTTTTATCGCCTGCGCTATCCAGGCTTCGGCTTCGGCATTGATGTCGGCGGCTTTGCGTTTTTTGCTGGAGATGACCGGGCCGATTTTTACCTTGATCACGCCGGGGTATTTTAAAAAACTGTAACGCGGCCAGAAATCGCCGGCATTGTGCGCGACGGGAATAACCGGAAAACCGGTTTTTTGCGCCAGCATGGCACCGCCCGCGCTGAATTTTTTGACTTCCCCGGCGGCGGTGCGGGTGCCTTCTGGAAAAATGATTATCCATAAGCCCTCGTTTAAATAAACCGCGCCTTTATCCAACAAAATGCGCAAGGCCGTGCGCGGGTTGTTCCTGTCAATGGCAATCGGTTTGACCATGCCCAGCGCCCAGCCCCAAATCGGGAACATCAGCAATGAGCGTTTCAACAACACGCTTTGCATCGGCAAAATGTGCCGTAACGCCAGCGTTTCCCAAGCCGATTGATGGTTGCTCAAAACAACCGCAGGCTGTTTCGGGTCGATGTTTTCCAGGCCTTCCACTTCGTAACTAAGGCCGCAAAAAAATGCTGACATCCAGACCACCAACGAACACCAGGCCTTTGAAATGCTGTAGCGGATGATAAAAGGCAGTGGCGTGGTCAATAGGATTAACAGTCCGGCGATGGTTGCAGTCGAAAAAATGCCGACAAACAACAGCGCCGAGCCGATATAGTTTTTAGGTCTTGGGTCTTGCGATGATGAATTTTGCTGCGTCATAAAGGTTCTCAAAAACGGGAATGTTGAGATGAGGGTTTTTGTCTAAAGTGAGTTGGCCTTTGCCGGTTTTGACCAGTATCGGACTGGCACCGACTGCCTCTGCGGCCTGCAGGTCACGCAGCGAATCGCCGATAACGGCCATGCCGTTTAGGTTGGCATGATGCTCAGCGGCGAAGGTTTCAAGCAAGCCCGGTTTGGGTTTGCGGCAGTTGCAGCCATCGTCCGGGCCGTGCGGGCAAAAATAAATGGCTTCGATGTTGCCGCCTTGCTCGCTTACCAGATGCCGCATTTTGGCATGGATTTTTTCTAAGGTGGCGGCATCAAACAAACCGCGCGCAATGCCCGACTGATTGCTGACCACAACGACTTTATAGCCCTGCTCATTGAACAGGGCTATCGCGTCAAGGCTGCCTGCAATGGGCAGCCATTCATCCGGGGATTTGATGAAAGTATCCGAATCCTGGTTGATGACGCCGTCACGGTCGAGCAAGACATAGCGGGGTGCGGACATGCCGTTACGATTGCAGCTTGGAAATGTCGGCGCAGGTCAAAAACTGCTCGGACAATAGGTTCAGCAAAGCCAACCGGTTGGCGCGCAAGTCCAGATCGTCGGTCATCACCATGACATGATCGAAAAACGCATCGACATCATTGCGCAATGTGGCCAGACGGTTCAGCGTACCCTGATAATTGCGCTGTGCCAGTAGCGGCTTGATGTCATCGGCGGCTTGCAAAGCGGCTTCTAGCAGCTGCTTTTCCTCAGTTTCCACCAACGCGCCAACGCTGGCGGCAGGTTGGGTGTCCGATTTTTTCAGGATATTGCGGATGCGCTTGTTTGCTGCCGCTAGACTTTCCGCTTCGGGCAGTTGCCTGAAGGCTTTAACCGCCTGCAAACGCTGCATAAAATCCAAAGGTTCGGCCGGAGTCACCGCGATCACCGCGTCAAATTCGTCGGCGGTGTAGCCGTGATCCAGACAATAGCCTTTCAAACGATCAAACATAAAATCGATCACCCGGTCGGCTGTTGCCGATTGGTCAGCGGTTTGAGCGGAAACGGTTTTGATCTGAGCGGCGGCGAATTCCGTTAACTCAATAATATTGATGTTAAGCTCGTTTTCTATGACGGTTCTAAGGATGCCCAAGGCGGCGCGGCGCAAGGCATAAGGGTCTTTGTCGCCGGTAGGGATCAGGCCGACGGCAAAAATACCGGCCAGCGTGTCTATTTTTTCGGCAATCGCCAAAATTTGGCCAATGGCGCTGCTAGCCGTCGGGCTGCCCGATTGTTTGGGGAAATATTGTTCCTCAAGCGCCAGCGCGATAGCTTTCGGCTCGTTGTCCGCCAGTGCATAGTAGCGCCCCATAATGCCTTGTAAATTACCAAATTCGCCGACCAAAGCGGTCATCAAATCGGTTTTGGCCAATAATGCGGCGCGTTCGGCCAGTTCAACATCAGCACCCAAGTGACCGGCAATGAATTTTGCCAGACTTTTAACCCGCAGGGTCTTGTCGTAAACCGTGCCCAAATTTTCCTGGAAGATAACGCTGGACAAACTATCCACGCGCTCTTCCAGTGTTTTTTTGCGATCCTGATTCCAGAAAAATTCCGCATCGGACAGGCGCGGGGTTACTACGCGCTCATTGCCCTGTTGTATCGATTTGGGGTTAGTGCTTTCGATATTGCTGAAAGTGATGAAATTCGCCAGCAAGCCGCCATCGGCATTTTTAACCGGAAAATATTTCTGGTTGGTCTGCATCGTGGTAATTAACACTTCCGGCGGCAGTTCCAGAAAACGCGGGTCGAACGTGCCGGTAATCGGCACCGGCCATTCGTTCAAGGCGGCGATTTCTTCGAGCAAATCGTCCTCAATATGGGCAATGCCGCCTACTGCAGCAGCCGCTTGTTGCGCGGCATCGCGGATAATAGTTTTTCGTTGCTCAATATCCGCAACCACGCGGCCTTGCTTGAACAAAACATCGGCATAATCGTCCGGTTTGCTTAGCGTAATGTGTTGCGGCGCATGGAATCGGTGTCCTTGTGTCGCCGCGCCGGTTTGCAAACCCAATATTTCTGTGTCGATAACGCTGTCGCCATAAAACAAAACCGCCCAATGGACGGGTCTGACAAACTCAGTGGTGAAACTGCCCCAGCGCATCCGTTTGGCAATCGGCAAGTTGGCGATGCTTTGGCGGATAATGTCGGGGATCAGCTGTTCAGTCGGCTGGCCTTTGACGGCTTGGGTATAGCTCAGCCATTCGCCCTTGTCGGTAAGCAGGCGTTCCAGTTGATCGAAACTGGTGCCGCAACTGATAGCAAACCCCAAAGCCGCCTTGCTGGGCGTGCCGTCCGGCGCAAATGCCGCTTGCAGGGCAGGGCCGCGTTTTTCGACGGTTTTATCGGGCTGCGCAGTGGACAGGTTTTCGATAAAAACCGCCAAGCGTCTAGGTGTGGCGTAGGCTTTGCTGCCGGTAAAGGTCAGTTCGGCGGCGTTAAGGCCTTGAATAATGCCGTTTAGCAAGGCGTTGCTCAGTTTTAACAATGTTTTCGGAGGCAGTTCTTCCGAACCCAGTTCAAAAAGTAAATGTTGTGCGGTCACGATAAGTTGCCTTTATAAATTTATTAATTCGAGTTTATCTGCATCATACGGATGCTTTTTTAAATAACTTGTCCAATCGGCCAATAACCTGATGCCGGGGGCATTCCGTTTTTGTAGATCACGGAATAAGCGTTTAAATTCCTGGTCGCTTTTACTGAACTTAGTTTTAGTATCGTTTTTTAACTTTTCTAATATTTCATTATCCAAAGTAAAGCCGATCTGGGTAGCTTCATCAACAATCCATTTTTCCAATAGAGGATGAAATATTAAGTAATGATTTTTTTCTTTATGTTTATATAGCTTTAACCGATGTTTTTCAGATACTAATTCAAATTCAGAAGTACGCGACAATGGCCTTTTATCTTGATCGACAATACCCAAAGCGAAAGCATCTTTTAATTTACCCATCATTTCATCAACGACTTTATTGCAACTGCGCTGATGGTTGTAACCACAAGTACCGCCAATCTTTTCCGGCGGGACAATCGATTCAACTAAATTAGTGTCAAGATAACATTCCGGCAAAATACATAAATTAATATTATATTTCATCCGTAAATAACTCGGCATTAAAAAAAAGGTCTAATCCATATTCGTAAACATCATTTAATTCAGCGTCAGTAAGCCGTTTAATAACAGTTTCCCCGTCTTTGAAATCAGCCATAAAAATCGCTAAATCAACACGCACATCTTCTAAAAAAGCATCGAGAATATAAGGGCTATGAGTAGCAATAAAAAACTGATTATTTTCTGAACTGATAATTTCCTTGGCAATGTGCGTAATATATGGCGGAAAGCAGTGTGCTTCGGGTTCCTCAAACAGCAGAATCGAATCTTCGTTAGAGGCAATAGCCGTTTTAAAAAATATTATTCTTTGCAGGGTATCGGCTATCGAATAATAAGGAAGTAAAAACACTTCGCTATCCTTTATTTCTTTCATTATTTTTAATGCCTGATTTGCGGCATCAAAAACCAGCTTCAATCCATATTCAGCAAAAATACCGGACAATTGTTTTTTTAATTGCTTGTTTTCTTGGATAACATTAAGCAAGTTCACCCCAAATGGTGGCATTAGATATGGAATGTTTAATTTCTCCAAAACCGGATTATGGGTAAATTTATATTGTTTAATATTATAAAGCCCACCTAATTCAGCAATGTCTAGCTCAAGATCATTATTTACGGTTAATGTGGAATGCGTACCATCAATAAAAAGCGAGATGACAAGCTGCTTATCGAAAAATTTAATTGTGTCAAAAATATTTTTATGATTGATATTTTGATAATCAATTCGGCAGCTAGGTTCATTGCCATCATCATTTATAGCCACAGTAATGGGTTCGCTGATATTCCCATCAAAAAACAATTCTGGGATATTCTCGAACCTTATAAATTGTGACAGTTTTTTATTGTTATTAAACCGACTGTAACCCAAGCCAAATAAACCAATCGCCTCAAGAATATTCGACTTCCCAACATTCGGCTTTCCAATTAGCAAATTAATCCGCTTGCAATCGCTTAAAGTGACATCCTTAAGCGATTTGAAATTGGTAATATGTACTGAATTGAAAAACGTAGACATGAATTACTCGACTGAACTCTGACACATCGGAAATCCCAGCGATTCCCGGCGTTGGTAATAAACCTCAGCCACCGATTTGGCTAAATTCCTGACCCGCAACAAATACCGTTGGCGCTCGGTCACCGAAATGGCATGGCGCGCATCCAGCAGGTTAAAGGCGTGTGAGGCTTTTAGCACCATTTCGTAAGCCGGTAGCGGCAAGTTCAAGTCTATCAGCTTGGTGCATTCTTTCTCGTAGGTGTTGAAACACTCGAACATGAAGTCAACGTTGGCGTGTTCGAAATTGTAAGCCGACATTTCCACTTCATTTTGATGGAACACGTCGCCGTAAGTGACGGTGCCGAATGGGCCGTTAGTCCAGACCAGATCGTAAACGCTTTTAACGCCCTGCAAATACATCGCGATGCGTTCCAGGCCGTAGGTGATTTCGCCGGTAATCGGCCGGCATTCAAGGCCGCCGACTTGTTGAAAATAGGTAAACTGTGTCACTTCCATGCCGTTGAGCCACACTTCCCAGCCCAAACCCCAGGCGCCGAGCGTCGGCGATTCCCAATTATCTTCGACAAAGCGCACGTCATGTTCGAGCAAATCCAGGCCCAAATGCCGTAACGAACCCAGATATAGCTCCTGGATATTGTCCGGCGACGGTTTTAACACCACTTGATATTGGTAATAATGTTGCAGGCGGTTAGGGTTTTCGCCAAAGCGGCCGTCGGTCGGTCGGCGTGACGGCTGCACATAGGCGGTGTTCCAAGGCTCAGGGCCGATGGCGCGCAAAAAGGTGGCGGGATGGAAGGTTCCGGCGCCCACTTCCTGATCCAAAGGTTGCAATAAAATACAGCCTTGGGCTGACCAGTATTGTTGTAAGGCCAGGATGAGCCCCTGAAAAGTCGATAAGTCGTTGTTTATGCTAGACACGGTTTAATGCTCTTGGGCAATAAAAAGTTGGGGATTATAACTGAAAAAGCACTGCTGGGCCTATTGTTAGATTTGGTTATTCTGTTCCATTTCCTCGGACGCTTCATCTGCGAGGGCGACCTGTTTGGCTTGATACATGCCTTGCTAGGCCTGCCCATCATCGGCCAATAGGGTGATTTCCGAAAAATAATATCCCTTTATGATCTTGGGCTGTAGAAAAACAGCGTCCACGAACATCACGAAAGCCACGAAAAAAAGCAGCGAAAATAACAGCATTGCTTATTTTCGTATCGCTTGGGGATGCCTGTTTTTCAGGAAATGGCCTTAAAGAACAAATATCATAAATCAAAGGCCTGACCCTAATACTGCTACCGCTAATAATTTATTAATAATAACGCGATGCTCAACTTTAAATAAGTTGAAGACAAGGCCACGACTCCCGTAAAGTT
>JBLRXA010000092.1:0-13034 GCA_047920955.1 Methylobacter sp.
TAATTGTCCACGAAAGGCACGAAAAAACACGAAATTTTCGTGGCTTTCGTGCTAAACGTGGACTCTGCTTTTATACAGTCCAATCTCTCAGGGTGGGAGATTATTTCTCGGAAATCACCTTATTTATGTTTGACCGGCTGTGGCTCTAATTTCCATATATCCCGGTTGTATTCGCTGATTGTCCTGTCGGTAGAAAATTTGCCGCTGTTCGCGCAATTTAAAATGCTCATTTTGGTCCAATGATCTTTATCCCGATAAGCATCTTCGACGCGCTTTTGGGTGTCGATGTAACTTCGGAAATCGGCAATCGTCATCCACGGGTCATGCGGGCTTTTAATGGAATTGATCAGGTCGTCGAATATGCCCGGTTCGAACTGGTTGAAATAACCGGATTCCAACAGGTGCATGACTTGCTGCAAGTCTTCATCCTGGTCGATTATCTCAAGCGGATCGTAATGGCTGCGCCTCGCTTCAATTTGTTCTTCAGTCAAGCCGAACAAAAAGAAGTTTTCATCACCCACTTCTTCGCGGATTTCAATGTTGGCGCCGTCCAGTGTGCCGATGGTAATTGCGCCGTTCATCATCAATTTCATGTTGCCGGTACCTGAGGCTTCCTTACCGGCAGTGGAAATCTGTTCGGACAAGTCAGCGCCGGGGCAGATTTTTTCCATTGCCGATACGCGGTAGTCCGGCAGAAACAGCAAGGTCAGTTTGTCACCCACGTCGGGGTCTGAGTTAATGATTTGGGCGACATTGTTAATCAGTTTGATGGTTTTTTTCGCCATGCGATAACCGGGCGCCGCTTTGCCACCGATTAATACGCAGCGCGGCACGAGGTCGGTGTCGCCTCTTTTAATGCAGTTATACAAATGGATGACGTGCAGGACATTGAGCAGTTGGCGCTTGTATTCGTGAATGCGTTTAACCTGTACATCGAACAGGGCATTAACATTTAGCTGCAGTTCGGTCTCGTGCCTGCCTTTTTCATAATTGATTAGGCGTTGTTTGGCGGCTTGTTTGATAGTGTGCCAGCGTTGCCGGAACGGGGCATCGTCGGCATAAGGTTCCAGTTTTTTCAGCTGCGATAAGTCGGTAAGCCAGTGGTCGCCTATGGTTTCCGTTATTAGGTTTGCCAATTCGGGATTGCAGGCGGCCAGCCAGCGCCGTGGCGTCACGCCATTAGTTTTGTTGTTGAATTTATGCGGCCAGAAGGCATAAAAATCGCTGAACAAACCTTGTTGCAATAACTGCGAATGCAGCCTTGCAACGCCATTGACGGAAAAACTGCCGACTATGGCCAGATGCGCCATTCTTACTTGTTGGCCGTTTTCGATGATGGACATTCGGCTTAAACGTTCGTTATCGCCGGGCCAGTGCATCGATACCTGGGTCATAAACCGGGCATTGATTTCAAAAATAATCTCCATCAGGCGCGGCAATAAGCGTTGCATCAACGCCACCGGCCATTTTTCCAGGGCTTCGGGTAGCAGGGTGTGGTTGGTATAAGCCATGGTGTTTTCGGTGATGGTCCAGGCGGTGTCCCAGTTTAAGCCGTGAATATCCATCAGCAGACGCATCAGTTCGGCAATGGCAATGCTCGGATGGGTGTCGTTTAATTGAAAACAGCTTTTTTCGGCAAAACGGCTGAAATCGCTGCCGTGTATGCCGCCGACCCAATGGGCTAAAACATCCTGCAAACTGGCGGACGCCAAAAAATATTGCTGGCGCAATCTCAGCTCTTTGCCGTTTTCATTGGCGTCATTGGGATACAGCACCATGGTGATATTTTCGGCGGTAATTTTTGCGGCAACGGCTTCGGCATAATCACCGGCATTAAATTCGTCCAGATTGAATTCTTCGGTCGCCACCGCTTTCCACAGCCGCAACGAATTGACGGTTCCGTTTTGATAACCGGGGATTGGCGTATCGAAAGGTACGGCCAATACGTCGGAGGTGGCGACCCAACGATGCTGTTGCCTGCCATCTTCATCGCTTTGAACTTCGGTATGGCCGCCGAATTTGATGCAATGCGAATATTCCAGCCGTTCGATTTCCCAGACGTTGCCGTGACGTAGCCAATGATCGGGCTTTTCAACTTGTTCGCCGTTAATGATTGTTTGGGTAAACATGCCGTATTCGTAACGTAAGCCGTAACCGATGACCGGCAGTTGCAAGGTCGCGCAACTGTCGATAAAGCAGGCGGCAAGACGGCCTAAGCCCCCGTTGCCTAAACCTGCATCTTGTTCGCTGTCGATTAACTCTTCAATGGCGATGCCCAGATCGTACATGGCTTGGGTCACTGTGCTGGTGACGCCGAGATTAAGCATGGCGTTACTCAACGTCCGCCCCATCAGAAACTCCATCGATAGATAATAGCTGCGCCGGCAATCGTTGCTTTTGTAGGTTTGGTGGGTGACTTTCCAGCGTTCCAGGAGCCGGTCGCGTATCGCCAGCGATAAGGCCTCGCCTGCATAATAGGGAGACCGGCAGCGTTCATCACGACCTAGCAAATGCACATAATATTGTTTGAAGTTATCGATAAAATCATGCTTTTTGATGCCCTGTTCGGGCAATTTGGTAATGGATGATTTGGGTTTGCTGATAACAAATTTATGGGTCGGCATGGTTAATCCTAAGTGATGTTTTTACAAACGCCTAAACAGATGCCGGTGTATCAAGTATCAGCCCCAACTCATCCGGCAACATCGGCTGGCCAAACAAATAACCTTGGTAGGCGGTGCAACCGATGTCTCTTAAGCAGGCAAATTGTTGTTCGTTTTCCACGCATCCGGCAACCATGCCGATGCCTAGCCTACGGGTCATGTCGATGATGGTTTTGACGATCATGGCGTCGGTGTCGTCGAGGGCGATGTCGCGCATCAGAAACTGGTCAATTTTTAGCTGGTCGATGGGCAGTTTTTTCAAATGGCTCAACGAGGCATAACCGGTGCCGAAATTGTCCATTGCAAAGCGGATGCCGAGCTGTTGCAGTGCCTCCATTTTTTCGATGCTGCCGCTTATGTCATGCAGCATCAGGGTTTCGGTCAGTTCCAGTCTAAGCAGGGCGGGGGTGATGCCGGTTTTTTTCAGTAGTTTGCGCAGTTGTTTAACAAAATCCGGGTGGCTAAATTGGCGCGGGCTGATGTTGACGGCCAGCGGCAAATCCTTCATTAACGGGTTGTCCTGCCACTGTTTGAGTTGTGCGCAGGCGGTTTGCAACACCCAGTCGCCGATGGGCAGGATTAGGCCTCTGTGTTCGGCAATGGCGATGAACTGTTCCGGGATAATCAGCCCGTATTTGGGATGATCCCAGCGCAGCAGTGCTTCGACACCGATTATTTGACGGTCATTATTGACCTGGATTTGATAGTACAGTTTGAGCTGGCCTTTCGCTATCGCAGAGTGCAATGCCGATTCCAGCAGCAGACGGCTGTGCGCATCCTGAGTCAGAACGGGGATGTGGCCGTTCTTGCCGTACCAGTCCAGGTCATGCAGTTTGAACAGCTGTTTGGTCAGTTTATTGGTGATTAATTTCCGGCCTTCACGGTTTTTGAGCGGCAGGGTATCCGGCAGCGCATCGATCAATCGGCTGAGCTGGGCATTGAAAACAGTCAATTTTTCTGCGTTTTTTTGTAAGGTTTGCAGGGCTTCTTTTTGGCTATGCAGTAACGCTTTTTTCTTTGACTTTTTCGGCATTATTTTTTTCCGGGGCAGGACGTTTTCATCGGCGGCGGCTGCGGTATAAATGGCGTCCATATTAAAACTCCCGCCAGTCCGCATTAGCAAAAGCCAGTTGTTGATTTTTTGCTTTTGCCGACGCGACATTTTCCAAGTTATGGAGGGCATGGCCGCCGCTAGCTTTTAGGTTGTCCCAGATAGCATGTTCTTTATGCGCTTGGGCCGGGTCTGACGGCTGCGCTTCCAGTAATGCCGGATTGGTTGGCATGATGACGCCTTCAAGTGCTTGTGCATAAAGGGTGTTGAGGATCATCGATGGGTTATTTAACTTAAAACCGCTGACTGAAATCGCCAGCGTTTGCGCCTGTTCTTGCAGCGATTCGGCAGCGGCGGCCGCTTGTTCGACTAGCGCGGCATTTTGTTGGGTCATGTCATCCATTTGCGTGATAGCCAAGTTGACTTGCCCGATACCGGCGCTTTGTTCAACCGAGGCGGTGCTGATTTCCGCCATCATGCCGGTGACGCCGTTAATGGCGCTGAGTATGTCGTCCATCGTGCAACCGGCTTGTGCCGCCAATTTACTGCCGTCATCGATCTTGTTGACCGAGTTTTCAATTAACAGCTTGATTTCTTCGGCTGAAGCGGCGGCGCGTTGTGCAAGGTGGCGCACTTCGCTGGCGACGACGGCAAAACCTTGTCCTTGGACACCGGCGTGGGCGGCTTCTATGGCGGCGTTGAAGGCGAGGATATTGGTCTGGAAGGCGATGTCATCAATGACCGAAACAATTTCCTCGATTTTTTGCGAGGCTTCTTTTATCTCACTCATGGTGCTGGCGACTTGGGTGACCACCTCGCCGCCTCGGTTGGCTATTTCGGCGGCGTTAATGGCCAGCAGATTGGCCTGTTTGGCGTTTTCGGTGTTGGCTTGTACGGTGGAGGTCAGTTGATGGATGCTGGCGGCGGTTTGTTCGAGGCTGGCGGCCTGCTGTTCGGTGCGGTGTGACAGGTCGTTGTTGCCGGAAGCGATTTCTTTGGCGCCGCTGTTGATGCAGTCGGTGGCATCCTTGATTTGGTGGATGATCTGTTCGAGTTTTTCTACGGTGGTGTTGGCGTTGTCTTTGAGCAGGCCGAAGGTGCCTTCATAATAAGTGGCGATGGTTTCGGTCAGGTCGCCACAGGACAGTGCGCCGAGTACCCGCGCCACTTCATTCAGGCCGGTTTCGCTGGTGTACAGCATTTGGTTCAGGCCTTCGCCCAATTCGCGCAAAAAGCCGACCTTGTCGTGCAAGTCGAAACGCTTGCTAAAATCGCCCATGCTGGCGGCAACGACGATGGTGGAGACTTCCTTTTCCACGGCGGCTTCGGCGGTGCGGTCATGCCATTCGGTGACAGTACCGATACGTTCGCCGTGTTGGTTGTTAATCGGGTTGGCGACCACCATCAGCGTGCGCCCGCCCAGTTGCATGTTTTGGCTATGCGTGTCGGTTAGGGCGGCGAATAGTTCGGCCTGTTTGCCCGGATTTTGATAAAAGCTGTCCATGCTGCTGCCAACTAAGGCTTCGGCAGAAAAGCTCGGTATCTGCTCGCGGATTTTTGCCTCTATTTTGCCGAAGGCGTTGACCGCCGATTTGTTGGTGTAGATGATAGTGCGATCGTTGTCGGCAATCATGATGCCGACGCTGGTGTTGTCCAAGGCCATTTTGATGCGCAATATTTCTTCTGCGGCCTGATGTTCCGCTGTCCTGCGCGCCAGCAATTTTTGTTGCATGTTTTTTATCGCATGTAACAGGCTGTCTTTGTCGTCGGCATCCAGATGGATGGTGCGGGATAAGTCTCCCGCCGCAATTTCTTTGGCAATGCCTTTGGCGTAGAACGGGTCGATGCCGATTTGCTTGCTGAGATGGCGGGTCAAAAACAGGGCAATACCAATCGCCAAGATGATGATAGTGAAGGACAGCGTCCACAATACGCCGGAGACCTGGCGCGTGGTTTCGGTGACATGACCGACATGGCCTTTGGCGGCGTTGACTTCGGCATTTCTGAGTTTGATCATTTGTGAGGACAATTTGTAGGAACCGTGGTCGAAGTCCTGCATGAAGCTATTGCCGGTTTCCATACCTTCGTTGAGATAGGCGTCGGCCATGCGTTTGCCGTCCTGGTAAAACAGGTCGAAACGCTGTTCGAGGATGTCCGCCTGCTTTAGTTTTTCCGTATCATCCCCGACACGCTGGCGGAACTGGTGCAGCCCCTGTTTGAAATCCTGGGCGGATTTTTCCGCATCCTGATAGCCATTCGGTGAATGTGAGGCTGATACGCTGGTTAAAAATTGGTGCACCAGCACAATGTCACGCGCCATTTGCCCCATCAGCAGGGCATTGGGCAACAGCCTGTTGTTAATTTCGGTCAGGTCGCGTTTGGTGTCGAACAAATTGATTAAACTGGAGGCGGAAATGACCGTCATCAAGCTGATGATGGCCAGGAAACCGAGCATGATGCGAGCTTTGAAATTGATATAGTTAAACATTTTGAACCTCTTTTAGGGTGACGTGTAGATCGGTGTTTAATTAACAACATGCAGCTTGGTAAATGATGGGGTATGCGCGCCATCCTGGAAACTGTCGGCATTTTTTGCGCTCATGCGCTGGTTAATGAAAAGGCTGTTACCTGTGGTTTTTTTGGCCATTTTTTTGGCTTCGGAAGCGAGGTCGGCCAAATCGACATGGGAACGGCACAGGCCGGTTGATACAGGGTCTACCAAACCGACGGACAAGCTGATTAAGGGGAAAAAACAGGTTTCCCCCACTCTGTTTTCAGTATGGATGCCGCCCGCCTTGATGTCATTGTCGTGGTAATAGGCAGGGACGGTATTTTTAAAGTTTTCCAATATCGTTTCGCAACGCGCCAACCAGTCATTGCAGGTAAAAATGACAATAAAATCGTCACCGCCAATATGGCCGACCCGGCCACTGTCTGCAGGAATACATTGGATCAAGGTGTTGGCGACGGCTTTGATGATCTGATCGCCCGCATCGTAGCCATAAACATCATTAAAAGGCTTGAAGTTATCAAGGTCGAAGTAACCGAAGGCAAAGGGAATTTTTTCGGCCAGCAATTGGTTGACCTGGTTATTCATCGGCACACTGCCGGGCAGCAAGGTCAGGGGATTGGCATGTTTGGCGTTGTCGATTTGCTGGCGGGTAAATTCGGCAAGCAAATCCAGCAGCGTACCGATGCCCATGTATTCGCCGTTATCGGTGATGATAAAAGCCGGGTCGCTGGTGGTTAGCGAGGTCAACTGTTTGCTGACCAAATCGATGGGCGTGTTTTTGTCGATGCACAGCGGGGTGTTTTCGACAAAGGTCTTGATCGGGTTTTTCCCGTGCAAGTCGATGCCGTAGCGCGTCGAGAACAGCTTGGTCAGAAACTTGTCGCGAAAAATAATGCCCGACGCCATGCCGCCATCGACCAAAGGCAGCAGCGTCAGTTCGCCATTATGATGAAACAGGTTCATCACATCGCTGATCGAAGTTTTTGCCGAAATGGGGCTAATGTCGCGGATGATATGAATTGCCGTGGTGGCGTTGGGCAGGCTGGATTTATACTCTTGGCTACGGTCTGGCGTGGTAAAAAGCGAGCTGTCTATTTTTTCCACGGGCATCATCGTCGGGCGGGCAAAATAATAGCCTTGGGCATGGCTAATGCCGAGTTTTTCGATGGCCTTAAACTCGTCTTCCGTTTCGATGCCTTCGGCAATCACGTTGCAATTCAGTGAAGACGCCATGCTTTGAATGGAGCGGACGAAGTTAAGTTTGACCGGGTCGTCATGCAGGCAATGGATGAAGTGTTTGTCTATTTTGACGTATTCGGGCAGCAACTCCGACCACAGCCGTAAGCCCGAATAACCCGCGCCCAAATCATCCAGCGCAATGGCAAAGCCCATGCTCCGGTAGTGTTTGGCCGAAGCGCGCATGATTTCATAATTATCGGCGGGTTTATGCTCGGTCAATTCGATGACCACAGAGCGCGGATTAACGCCATAATGGCCTAATAAACGTAGTGTTTCGCCTTTTTTGAATTCCGGTTGCAGCAACACGAGAGGACTGGCGTTAATGAACAGCTTTTCCCTAATATCGAGATCGGCATAACGTTGGATAGTGATTTCCCGGCACAAAAACTCCAGGCGGGTACTTAAATTATATTTTTCGGCAGTCGTAAATAAATTAAACGGACTGTGCAGGGAGCTGTCGGACGGCCCGCGTATCAGCCCCTCATAGCCGATGATTTTCTTTTTGGACAATGAAACGATGGGCTGGAAGTGGGGCGTTAGCTGCTTACCGTCAAGGATACTGATTATTTCTTTGCGTAAATCCGGCATCTGATAGATCCCCTAAGCGTGTTGAGGTTAGCATCAGCATAGAGGGCTTTTATTACATGCGTATTTCAAAACGGTGACATCTTGCTATCACCGGGGGGGCTTTGCCCAACGCCTGCTGTTAAGGTGATTTCCTGAAAACAGCAGACCCAAATGATTGTAGTTTCCTTTTAAACCCATTCCAAACGATACAAATCGGGCCGCCGGTTAGCCAAATTACGCGCAGCGCCACGCGTCCTGACTTGCCTTAACAAATCCAGGTTAACATCGGCAAGCAGCGTCATTTCGGTGTTAGGGGTGGCTTCCGCCAAGATTGCATCATGCGGGAATGAAAAATCGCTGGGACTGAAAATGGCTGCCTGCGCGTACTGGATGTCCATATTTTCAGCATGGGGCAGATTGCCGACGCTGCCGGTAATCGCAACAAAACATTCATTTTCAATGGCGCGGGCTTGCGAGCAATAGCGCACCCGTTGGTAGGCGTTTTTGGTGTCGGTCCAGAACGGCACGAAAATGATTTGCGCGCCCTGGATAGTCGCCAGACGCGCCAGTTCCGGAAATTCCGAATCGTAACAAATCAATACCGCAATTTTGCCGCAATCGGTGTCGAACACTTTGAGCGCATCGCCGCCTTTGACGCCCCAACATTCGACTTCATCAAGGGTGACGTGGATTTTATACTGCGCTTCAAAGGTGCCGTCGCGCCTAAGCAGCCAGGACACGTTGTAGAGTTCGTGCGCGCTGTATTCGGGCATGGAACCGGCAATGATGTTGATGTTGTAGGACATCGCCATATCCAGCAAGCCATTCCTGATTTCGCTGCTAAAACCGGCCAAGGCGCGAATCGCGTCGGGCGGGCTTTTGTCGTTAAACAAGCCCATCAGCGGCGCGCTCATGTACTCGGGAAACAGCACGAAGTCGGCATGGTAACCGGCGACCGCATCAATGAAAAATTCGGCATGTTTGAGTAATTCCTCAACGCTGTTCAAGGTGCGCATCTGCCATTGCACGACGCCCAAACGGATAATGTTTTTGGCGGCGCCGATCGAAGGCGTTTTATCGACATAATCGAGATTGACCCATTCAAGCAGGGTGGCATAGCCTTTCGACTCGGCATCCACCGGCAGATAGCCGGTCAGCACCTTGCGTACATGAAAACCGTTAAACAACTGGAATGACAGCACCGGATCGAATATTTCCCGGTTTTTGACTTCTTCGATATAGCGCACCGGCGTCAAGGTATCGGCGTATTTGGCATAGCCGGGAATGCGTCCGCCTGCGATAAACCGGCGCAGGTTCAGGTTGCGGCATAGTTCTTTGCGCGCATCGTACAGGCGTCTGCCCAGACGCAGCCCGCGATATTTCGGATGGACGAAAATATCGACGCCGTACAAGGTGTCGCCCTGTGGGTCATGGTGGTCGAGGTAACCGTTGCTGGTAATTTGGGCGTAGGTGTGGACGTCGCCAAAGCGGGCATAATCGACAACCATGCTTAATGCGGCCGCGACCAACTGGCCGTTATCTTCAATGACAATCTGGCCTTCGGGGAAATGGGTGATTTGGGCGGTGTATTGGTCTTTTTTCCAGGCGCCGCCGAGGTTGCCGTAAACATGCTCCATTAAAACCGCGAGATTGTCGTAATCGTCAAGGGTCAGGTGCCGGAGCAGCAGCTTGTGTTTTTTGATTTTGTGTTTTTTCATAGCCAAAAAGTATAACGTTGCTTTTTGACGGTTTTATGACGGTGTGATGGCTCGGTCAGGATTCCAGTTGCGGCTTGTAAGACCTGTCAACGGGAAGCGGATTGTCAAATGAAAGGTGCATGTGAAATTTGAAGCAGGAAGTCTATATAATCATTAAACAGCCGCTTGCCCAAGGAACCCAAGATGATTAGCAAATACTTCAACCCTTACACCGACTTTGGATTTAAAAAATTATTTGGCGAAGAAGCGAACAAAGACCTGTTGATGGATTTTTTGAACCAGCTGTTGCCCGAACGCCATCAAATTGCGCAGTTGAGTTTTAAAAATACCGAGAACATGTCGGATACCCAGGCGGAATGGAAGTCTATTTTCGACATCTACTGCGAAAGCCAAACAGGGGAAAAATTCATTGTTGAAATGCAAAAAGCCAAAATGAATTTTTTTAAGGACCGCTCCTTGTTCTATTCAACGTTTCCGGTGCGGGAACAAGCCAAAAAAGGCGAATGGGATTTTTATTTGCTGCCGGTTTATTTCATTGCCATTTTAGATTTCGTCTACGATGAGCAAGAAGAAGAACGCAAATTCCGCCGCGACGTCTGTTTAAAAGACCAAGACGGCGCTGTTTTTTACGACAAACTGCATTTCAAATTTCTGCAAATGCCGTTGTTTAACAAACAGGAACATGAACTGGAAACGCATTTTGACAAGTGGGTTTATTTTTTAAAACACCTCGAAGATTTCGATCACATTCCAGCGATATTAAACGAGCCGATATTTCAAAAAGGCTTTGAAGTTGCCGAAGTGTCGCATCTGAGCAGTGAACAATACGATGCTTATTTAAAAAGTAGGCTGTCTTACAACGAAGCCAAAGCCGTCACTGACACCGCGTTTTATGACGGTGAAAAAAAAGGCAAACTTCAAGGCAAGATTGAAGGCAGGATTGAAAGCAAGGTTGAAATCGCTAAGGCCATGCTGGCTGAAGGTTTTGACGTGGCGACGATTGCCAAAATAACCCAGTTGACGCCAACAGAAGTTGAAGCTCTAAAATGAATCGTAAATTCAAGAATGAACATAAGTCTGAGCGGCCTTGCAAACGCAATTCACGTTCATTATGGGCAGATCAATGAGCTTAGGGCTCCCATATTCAAGCGGGACACAAAAAATAGCGGCTATCAATTTAACACGGGGCAGCTCGTAGATACTTAGGTATAAACACGAAAAGCACGAAAATTTCGTGTTTTTTCGTGCCTCTCGTGGACAATTATTTAGGGATGCCCTTTTCAGGAAATGGCCTTAATTTGGCGTATTTTTGTGCTTTTTTGCGCGGAAAAGTAGTTCTCGGCACTATAGATCAAACCCGCCCACCCACGCCTTTAAACTTCTTAACAAAAGCGGCAATTTTTTGGAAAACACTTTGTTTTTTGCTTAAGTATTGCGGATTCAGCGGGCTCATTTTGGGCTGGACTGCATTGAGCTCAGTGCCGTTTTCACTGGCATATTCCCGTTTTAACGATGTGGCGATATAACGCTTGGCCGCCCATTGCCGAGAGTTCAAAGCTTTCATCCAAAATATCCCCTACGGCATCTTGTTCTTCATTGGCCGCAAAAGAAAAAATGGTGGCAATCTTTACTGTCCTTCTGCAACTGCTTAAACGCTTCATAATACAGCTTGGCTGTATCCACACTGCTGACGGCAAATAGGGCATTAAAGCCTTTGCCGTTGGTTTGTAGGCGATGCGTTTTTTGCCTGAAGTTATTTAAGATGTACTGCGAAATTTCCCGAATACGCTCGGGATGCAATAACGCTTGTTTGTTTTCCGCCGCTGTTAGTTTCTTCTCGTCTTGTTCAGTTTCAATCGCCTTAAACTGTGGGCGTACATCGTTGTAGTCCACTTTAAACTTCAACACTTTTGGTGTATTTATCAAGAACGATAAAGTTATTCGATTCTGCAATGGGCGTAGTGTAATGAATCATTTCTTATACCTGCTGCCAAAATTGATTATTATGGCTATTAGCAATCTGAGGTGGCTGGAGTACGGAGAATTAGAGCGGTGAGGAAATATAAACGCGGCGCAAGGCAAACTTACTCGCCATAGTGTGATTTTGCCCTGACAATTAATACCACACAGCGCTCATCCTCAATGCGATAGACAATACGATCTTGAAAGCTCAAGCGCACTGAATAGTAGCCGGACAAATCACCAAGAAGCGGCTTGCCGGCCTGTGGCACAACAGCGATCTTATTTCGCAAAATATCCTTTAGTTTGGTTTTTAGCTTGGGTGTCAGCTTGGCAATGTCCTTTTGCGCTTGCCTCGTGAACGCAATTTGATAGCGTTCACAACTCACAAAGGCTCTCCGAAGACCTCTTCAAAACTGGCGACATCACCCGCATCCGCTTGCTGAATGGATTCATTGAACTTCTGCTTAAAATCAGGCTGAGACAGAAGATGTAGCGTTTCCTGTAAGCTTTCGTAGTCATCGGCAGACATAATGACTGCGTTGCCGGACTTATGCTGAATCTCAATAATTTCGTGGCGCTGGCTGGTTTGTTTAATAAGCTCAAAAAAGGTTTTTCTTGCTTCAGTTGCGGTAATTGTCATCATCGTTTCGCCCTCATTTAATGTACCGGATAATGTACCATCGATACTAAAGATGAGTAAATTGGCATTCTCAAATCTGTAGCACCGTAGGTTGGGGTTTCTTACGTCACTCCAATCTATGCACTACATAAAGTTACGCTTGAATTTTTCGTGATTTTTAATATTGCTTTGGATGTCTTCTGCATCCCAGATTTGCAGTTCCCACGGAAAATAAAAGTTATTTTTGTTTTTGAAGTCAATATGCAAACCGCGATAGCCTTCTTTGTCGCGTAAATACCAGTTTTTCAGACCCAATTCTTCTTGCCAGTCATCAAGCAAATCCATAACGGATTTTATTTCATCGGCGCTTAGAATAATGCGGGCGCCAAAAATATCATTGAGCCAGTTGTTGACCGGATATTGATCTTCACAGCTTGAGAAACGCTCAATCTTGTCATCAATACTTTCACGGGTTTTGACGCGGTAAAAATATTTGATGTCGATGTTTGCCGTCATCAGGTAATCATTGACGCTTTCGTGCAAGGCCAGACGATACTTGTAGATATGGGATGCCGGCACATGCTTGATGGTTCTGGAGAGATTGATTTTCTCTATTTTTCCTGTCTCGAAATAATCATTGGAGAACTCGGGTGTTGATTCTTAATAATGTCACAGATTAAAATCACCCCCCCCGTAATTTTTT
>JBLRXA010000093.1:0-13025 GCA_047920955.1 Methylobacter sp.
GCAATTTTGTAGTCTTTGCCCATGATGTTCAGAGACACCGGTACCGGAGTCTTATTCATGATCCGTTCTCCATCGCTTTCAGGCGGGTAATCATTGCTTCAACACGGGTTTTCGCCAGCGTGGTTTTTTCCAGCAACTTGGCTTTTTCCCTGACCAGTGAATCCTGTTTGGTTTTCAGTGATCTGTTTTCGTTTTTTACGTGGTCATATTGCTCGATAAGCTGATCCAGCTTATCTTCGAGCTCTTTTAATTCTAACGATTGATTTGATTGTGTCATGGTGAAAACTAGGTTATTGCAAGATAAATACGCAAACTAGCGCGTCGTTATCGGATAGATTCAAGATTAACAAATGTTATCCAAGTTAATGATCGGTGGTAGCATAAGCGATATTTTTAGTCGGCGATAGTGAAATTATTATGTGGAATTTATGACCTACCCAGTAATTAATACGATAGTTGTACAAAGCGATAGCGAACTGAGCGCCGCACACGCGCACGGCATGGCGACCGGCCTGTTATGCGGCAATGAACAGGCGCAAAGCGGCGACTGGCTGGCTGAGCTGTTTCGGCACACGGCAGAGCCGGAGGCCGAGGGCGACCGGATGATGTTGGTGCGCCTGTTCGAGGAAACGCGAAGCCTACTGGCCAGCGATGACTTTGAATTCGACTTGCTGTTGCCGGATGCTGATAAAACCTTGCTGAGCCAACAAGTCGAAGCTTTAACGCAGTGGTGCGAAGGTTTTTTGTTAGGTGTGGGCGTTAGCCATGCCGCCGCCGACTTGTCCCGCGACGTCAGCGAAATATTAAGGGACATTGCCGAATTCACCAAGCTCGATACCGAGGCCGAAGGCGAGGAAGATGAGGGTGATTTTATAGAGATCACCGAATACCTCAGATCGGCTGTTTTGCTATTGCGCAGCGAATTTAACCACCCAGGCGAAAAATGACAGGCGCAAAATGCCTTAAATCTTGATCCTTCTACCTGATTGAACCATGAAACAAAGTGAATTTAAAAAACGCCGCAAGCAACTCATGCGGCAGGTCGGCAAAGGCAATATCGCGCTGATAGGCAGTGCGCCGATGCGGGCGCGCAACCGGGATGTCAATTATCCGTTCCGGCAGGACAGCGATTTTTATTATCTGACCGGCTTTAACGAACCGGATTCGCTGGCGGTTTTTATTCCGGGACGCAAGCAAGGCGAATACATACTATTTTGCCGCGAATTCGATGAAAAAAAGGCGCTATGGGAAGGCGCACACGCCGGTCTTGAAGGTGCGACCACGCATTACAAAGCCGACGATTCGTTCCCGATTGACGACCTGAACGACATTTTGCCGGGGATGCTCGAAGACAAGGGTAAAGTGTACTATCCGATGGGGCGCGATTCCGATCTCGACCACCGTTTATTGGATTGGATCAACCATATCCGCAGCCAGTCCAGAACCGGTGTCAACGCCCCCGGCGAGCTGGTTTCGCTGGAACACATCCTGCATGAAATGCGCCTGTTCAAAAGCCCCGAAGAACTCAAACTGATGCGCCGTGCCGCTGAGGTGTCGGCCAGTGCCCACGTTAAAGCCATGCAAACATGCAAACCCGGCCTGTATGAATATCAACTGGAAGCGGAGATTGTCCATCACTTCCTCCAGGACGGCTTGCGCGCTGTGGCCTACCCGTCAATCGTCGCGGGCGGCAAAAATGCCTGCGTGCTGCACTACACCGAAAATGCCGACAAACTGAAAAGCGGCGATTTGCTGCTGATTGATGCCGGTGCCGAATGCGACCATTATGCCGCCGACATTACCCGCACCTTTCCGGTTTCCGGGCGCTTTAGCGAGCCGCAAAAGCTGCTTTATCAGCTGGTGCTGGACGCGCAGACCGCAGCCCTTGCCCAGGTCAAGCCGGGCGCGTCCTGGCATCTGGCGCACGACGCCTCGGTTGAGACCATCACCAAAGGCCTGGTGACGCTGGGACTGCTCAAAGGTAGGATTGCCAAACTAATCAAGGACGAAAAATACAAACAGTTTTACATGCACCGCATCGGCCATTGGCTGGGCATGGATGTGCATGATGTCGGCGATTATAAAGTGGCCAAAGAATGGCGTTTGCTTGAACCCGGTATGGTGTTGACCATCGAACCGGGGCTGTATATTCCTAAAGATTGCGAGGGCGTTGACCCGCAATGGCGCGGCATCGGCATCCGCATCGAAGACGACGTGCTGGTCACCGCCGAAGGCCATGAGATTTTAACCGGCGGCGTCCCCAAAACCATTGCCGATATTGAAAATTTAATGCAGGCGAACTGATGCACCCTGATTATGACTTAGTGATTGTCGGTGGCGGTCTGGCCGGCAACTGTCTGGCGCTGGCGTTAAAAGATACCGGCCTGAACATTGCGCTGATTGAAGCTAACAGCCGCGAACACCACCATGATGCTGCCGCCGGTGACCGCGCCCTGGCGCTGGCCGCCGGTACCGTAAAAATGCTGGAGGCGCTGGGCATTTGGCAAGGCATCAGCCATGCCGCCACCGCCATCAAAGACATTCACATTTCCGATCAGGGGCATTTCGGCAAAACCCGGCTGTCGGCACACCAAGAAAAAGTGGCGGCGCTGGGTTATGTCATCACCGCACGCGATCTTGAAACGCATGTTGCCGGACAGGTTTGCGCTGCCAACATCGAACTGCTCTGCCCTGCCCGTCTGGTCGGCTTAATGGCCCGCCCTGATGCGGTCAATATCAGCCTAAAACACGGCGACCAGCCGTTAACGCTAAGCGCCAAATTGCTGGTTGGTGCCGACGGCGGCAATTCCTCGGTGCGCAAATTATTGGACATAAGCCAGCACATCACCGACTACGGACAAACCGCGCTGGTTACCACCATCAAAACATCGCTGCCCCATCACAACACCGCCTTTGAACGCTTTACCGCATCCGGGCCGCTGGCTTTGTTGCCGGTCGGCATCGATCAGTGTTCGGTGGTGTGGACGCGCAGCAGCGAAGACGCCGACGCGCTGATGTCCGGCAGCGAAGCCGACTTTATCGCCGAACTGCAACGCTGCTTCGGCTATAAACTGGGTGCATTCAGCTTGGCCGCGCCGCGCCGCGCATTCCCGCTATCGTTGATACGCGCCGAAAAAATGGGCGCCACCCGCACCGTGATGATCGGTAATGCCGTGCATCAGCTGCATCCGGTTGCCGGACAAGGCTTTAATTTGGGGCTGCGCGATGTCGTCCAGCTGGCCGAAATGATTATTGGGCAGCACGAGTCCGGACACGACATCGGCGCCGCCGATTTTTTAACGGCTTATACGCAGACCCGACAAAAAGACCACGACCGCACCATCGGCTTTACCAATAGCGTGGTCAAGATTTTTTCCAATGACTGGCTGGCCCTGGCGGCGGCAAGAAATATCGGCCTGACCCTGCTGGATCATATTCCCGGCGCCAAAACACTATTGACCCGCCATGCCATGGGTCTGGCCGGACGCTTGCCCCGACTGGGCAACAGGAGATAGCGCAATGACCGAACATTATGAAGTGATCGTCTGCGGCGGCGGCATGGTCGGCGCGGCAACCGCTTGCGCGCTGGCGCATGGCGGCATCAAGGTGGCGTTGCTGGAACGCTTTAATCCGGAACGGCAGTGGCCGCCGGAACCGATTGATATTCGCGTTTCCGCATTGACCAAAGCCTCGCAAAATATCCTGCAACAGCTGGGCGCTTGGCCGGGCATGGTGCAGCGCGGCGTTTGCCCTTACCGCGACATGCGCGTGTGGGATGCGCGCGCCGACGGGGAATTGCATTTCGATTGCGCCGACACCGCATTTAACGAACTCGGCCATCTGGTCGAAAACCGCGTCACCGTCGCCGCGCTGTGGGATCGGCTGGAAGACTTAGCTTCGGCGACCTGCATAACGCCTGCAACCGTAGTCGCCATGCAGCTTAACGACAACAGCAGGCAATTGCGCCTAGAAGACGGCCGGCTATTGGAAGCCGAACTGGTCATTGCCGCCGACGGGCGCGATTCCGCATTAAGGACAATGGCAGGCATTGACGTCACCGGCTGGGACTATCATCAGGATGGCTTGGTCGCCACAGTCACCACCGAACTTAGCCATCAGTCCACCGCTTGGCAACGCTTTCTCGATGAAGGCCCGCTGGCTTTTTTGCCGCTGCAAAACGGCCAGTGTTCTATTGTCTGGACTTTGAGTTCGGAAACGGCCAAAAATTATCTGGCGCTTTCTGATCAAGACTTCCTTCACGTATTGGAACAAGCCTCAGGCGGTATTCTGGGCAAGATGCTGGCGGTTGGCCCGCGCGGCGCCTTCCCGTTGCGTTTTCAATATGCTAACCGCTATATCGATCAGCGTTTTGCGTTGTGCGGCGATGCCGCCCACGCCATGCACCCGCTGGCCGGGCAAGGCGTCAATGCCGGTTTGCTTGATGCCGCAGCGATTGCCGAATTAATCATTCAAACTAAACGCGAAAAAAGGCCGTTATCCAGTACCCGTTACCTGCGCCATTATGAACGCTGGCGCAAAGGCGATAACCTGATGATGATGGCAAGCATGGACGCGCTGAACAAAACCTATCGCATCAATGCACTGCCCTGGATTAGCCTGCGTTCGGCGGGCATGAACGGGGTCAACAAACTGGCGCCGGTCAAGGCGTATTTCAACCGCTATGCAATGGGCTTGCGCGATGATTTACCTAAACTGGCCAACGGGCAGGATTGCTGGTAAGGCCATTTCCTGAAAAAAACAGCCCTAAATAATTGTCCACGAAAAAATATGACATTTTCGGGGCGGGTACTAATCCCTTATTTTTTACCATGAAGCGCATGAAGGACATAAAGCACCCAATGATCTTCATGCGCTTCATTGCCATAAAAAACAAGTTATAAACCAGTGTGCTGCATCAGCACCCGACAAACCTACGCCATTTTGCCCCGCCTAAAGCCCCTAACCGCATTTTGCCACGCGCATAACCAAAGTTTATTTTTGAAAAAAGTTTAGACTCTGCTAGTATATTCCGCGCTACAAGGATGTGGTTGCAAGTACCAAAGGGATGGTGCATATTCAGATACCCCCGGTTTTCTTATAAACCCGCATTTCAAATGCCGGTCTGCGCGCTGGATGCTTATATGCAGCGTAAACCCCTTCTTCGTTTTACTAAGTGCAGTCGCTGTTATTAGCTGTCCAAGCAAATACCACGACGCTTTCTGATTAGACCCCGCTGCCTTATATTTTTAATCAGCCTTGTAATACCGGGCTGTTGTTACCGCATCCATGCCCAATCCCCCGCCCCTAAATTTAACACTTTTCTATGGGCTGTACATCATAATGGTTTAATTTCAATAACAGCCTGGTCTACTAATAATCACTTGTAGCGATTTTACTGGCCGAAAACAACCAAAAACCGATCCGCATTTCAATATTTATCGCGCTGAAATAATTACGTAACTGAATAATTGCACCGCTCCGTCTTCTTTCAAGCCGGATTACAGATAAATAATCTAAAAAACTTTTCTGTCAAGAAAAATCCAGCCATTTATCAAAACGGATTAATTTCATTTTTAATCGTATTTGATACTACGAACAACATTACAAAAAAAACGAGGTCAATATGCTAACTCAAGGCACAGGAATACTCAGGATTCATGTTTATGAACTGCGCATAGGCATGTGTGTTTTACGATTGGAAACACTCGATAACGACTCGCCTTTTTTATTCGATCGCTTCGATATTAAAAACCAAGCCGATATTCAAGCGATTCAGGCTGTTTGCGATTATGTATTCATTGATGTCAAACGCCAAAAAGAGAATTTTGGCTCAATACCAACTAAAAATAGTGAACTGAAAAAACAATTGAAATTTTCCGGCTCATTTGAGCAATCGGCACGCACTTACCAACACACGCATCAATTAATCAAAACCGTTATGGATGATATCCGTTTTGGTAAACCGTTAAGTGTCAAAGAAGTTAAGGAAGCCGTTTCCGAGTGCGTAGACAAGGTGCTGGAAGATTCAAATGCCATGCTATTGCTGACGCAACTTAAAAACCAGGATGAATATACCGCACAACACAGTCTGAATGTGTGCATCCTGTCCATTCTATTAGGCCGGGAATTGAAGCTTTCTATTGAAGAGCTTAATAATATTGGCTTATGTGGCTTATTACATGACATCGGAAAAATGAAAGTGCCTCTTGAAATATTGAACAAGCCCGGCAAACTAGAAGACGATGAACGGGAAATTATGAACAAGCATACCGTATTCGGCCGCGACATTTTAATGTCTGCCCGGGACATCTATGCCGGTACGGTTGACGTTGCTTATAGTCATCACGAAACCTTGGCAGGGACGGGTTACCCAAGGGGCCTAGACAAAACCCAGCTGTCTGATTTTACCAAAATAGTTTCTATTGCCGACACTTACGATGCCATTACCAGCGACCGGATATACAGGAAAGGAACATCCCACTTTATCGCCTTAGGCATTCTGATGAAGGCAATGAAAACCCAGTTTGAAACCAAATTCGTGGCTCAGTTTGTAAATTGCATCGGTTTTTATCCACAAGGTAATTTAGTCGAGTTAAATAGCGGTGAAATCGGCATTGTCGTTGAACAAAATAAAACCGACCGGCTTAAACCTAAAATACTATTAATCCTTGATAAAGATAAAAAAATGACAAACGAACGGATACTCGATTTATCACTGAGCGCCACGGATATTAATAAGCCGACATACACAATTAAAAATATAGTCTGCGCCCAAGATTATGGCATTGATTTAATAAAATTCTATAACGATGGAAAGTTTACCCAAAGCTATCCAAGCGCCGTATAAATACTATCAATTGGCATAATGATTAAAAAAATACCTGTTAATAAATTACGTAAAAATATGTTTGTTTGCGATACCGATCGTAAATGGATAGAGCTGCCTTTTTTTCGTCAAAAATTTCAGATTACATCCGACAAACAAATTAAGACATTACAGGAATATTGCAAAATTGTTGCCATCGATACCTTAAAAGGTGTCGATGTTATCGATGACTCTGAAACTGAAATGACACGCCAGCAGCATGGGCAAGCAGATAACGAACTTGCCGCCGCCCCTGCAAACCACGAAGACAATGCCTATAAAACCTGTTACGAACACAGCCAAACAGTATTAAGCGAAGTTTTAAATGACGTACGGCTTGGCCGCTGTGTCGATAACCCTAAGGTTAGGGATGTAGTGCAGGACTTAACAATTAATGTCATCAAAGACAGCCAGGCGATGATCGGACTGATCCAGCTTAAAGACAAAAATGACACATTGGCCCGCAAATCGGTCAACGTCTGCATTTTGGCCTTAGCTTTCGGAAAACATATAGGCATCCCTAAAAATAAAATGCACGTGCTGGGACTGGGCGCACTGTTGCATGACATCGGCATGGTAAAGATTCCCGGCAGAATCCTGTTAAAAAAACAACCGTTAACGCCCTCCGAACGCGCCATTATGGAAAAACATACTGAATACGGCCTGGCCGTGTTGGCGAAAACCCCAGAAATCGACGTAGATGTACTAAAAATCGTCCACTCCCACCATGAACGCATTGATGGAAAAGGCTATCCACAGGGATTGCAAGGCAAAGAAATCGGCTTGTTGGTGCGCATGGTAACGATTGCTTCAGTTTATGAAGCGTTGACGCGGGAACGTTTTTACACGGAAACGCTCTCATCCGTCGCCGCATTGCAGTACTTGTACCAATCAAGGAAAACGCTATTCGATGCACCGTTGATAGAAAAATTTATCCAAGCATTGGGCATATACCCTGTCGGATGCGTGGTAGAGCTAAGTACGGGGGAGCTTGGCATTGTGGTTCACGTCAATGGGCAAAACCGCTTACATCCGGTATTACGCATAGTGAGCGATGCCCAAAAACAATTGCTTAGCCAAGGCCATGTTATTGACCTTGCCAGCGAGTTAAATGCAAAAACACGCATTATCAAAGCCTTGGCCGCAGACGACCCCATTATTGGGCTACTCATGATGTTTCATGAACAAACACAAAATAAGGAGGATGAAACGTGAAAGCCGCCTATTGAAGGGCTGGGCAAGCCATCAACTAAAGATTCAGGCCCAACACAATAACACTTTGGTAAAACAAGCCATCGCTGCCGCAAAAAACCGGAAGCATCAGGCTCACACAGTAACGACGTTTAAATGATAGAGGAGAATGCCATGACTTCAGATAACACCGTATCAAATCAAACCGGATTCTTATCTGCCAATACCACAAGAAAAATCCTGGAAACACTGACAAACAAGCCGGAACAACACAACCGGCTGGCAGAAGACAGTAATGAATGGGAGGGGTTTTATGATGACAATGACTATGACGAATTTTAATGCCGCTACAAATGTCCACGCGGCGGCAGGCAAACCGCTGCCCGCACAAACCCAAAATTCGGCAAATAAATTCGTGAAAACAGAAGAAAAAGTTAAGCAATATATCCGGCTATTTAAAGAAACGATCGAATCGCTTGATCCGGCGGACGAGTTCTTAAAAAAACTGGACATCGATTTCGTCCGCAGGCTGTCGCACATTATCGACCTGCACCCTGCCATTAAAAGCGGGCAGTCAAAGTATATTGCGGAAAAATCCCTAATTATTGCCGATGTACTGGACATGAGCGCGGAAGAAAAAACAAATATCCTTTATGCCGGATTACTGATACAGCTTGGCAAAATACAACTGCCGGACAGGTTACTGACAAAACCCTTTTATGCCATGTCGATTGTCGACAAATACCGCTATTTAGGGCATGGGGTAAACGGCGAACGTTTATTAGGCGAATTAACGCAGTTTAAAGGCGCCATTACTTTAATCCGGCACCAATACGAGCAATACAACGGCCAAGGTTTACCCGACGGCCTAGAGCAGCACAATATCCCTTTAGGCTCGCGTATTCTCAGTGTGGTCAGCGATTATATCGCCCATCTCCAAGGCTCAATGACCGGAACGGAAATGCTCGCCGATGCAGCCCTCAGCCAGTTAATGATCCGGAAAGAAAATTATTACGACCCTAAAATTGTCGATATTTTCGCCAACGTACTCAAAGGCAAAACCGTTGATCAAATAAAACAAATCATGGAGGAAGCCAAACTGCATATCCTGATTACCAAACGATGGCAAAAAGGCCTGCTGCTTAATGCTAATAAATCGGATAAACCGGCAACTAACCCTACGGTCGTTGAAATTTCATTGCAGCAACTTAAGCTCGGCATGAAAGTGGACAGCATTTATTTCGGCAGCGAACCTTATGCTAGAAATTGTTTTGTTGATCAATCCATTATTGATGATGTCATTGCATTTTCAAACAACAGCGGCAGAAACCCGATCATTAAAATCCACCTGGAGATGAAATGACCTATTACTCGCCCTCCCTAATGACAAACCTGTGACATCCGGCCTATTCAAAGGCTTGCAAGCAAGGAAATTTAATGAAAATCAATATGCCCGTCACTAACCAGGAAATCCTGATGAAAAAGGGTCAAATCCTGGTTTCACGCACCGATTTAAAAGGCATTATTACTTACGCCAATGATGAATTTGTCGCCATCAGCGGTTATAGCCGCGATGAACTGATAGGCGCAAGCCATAATATCGTGCGCCACCCCGACATGCCTGCGGCCGCCTTTGAAGATTTATGGCTAACGGTAAAAGCACTTAACCCGTGGCGCGGGATTGTAAAAAACCGCACAAAATCAGGCGATTATTATTGGGTCGAGGCAAATGTAATTCCCACATTTAAAAACGGCAAAGTTGACGGCTATCTGTCCGTCCGGGGACTGCCTAGTCGTAACCAAATATTACAGGCGGAACAGCTCTACCGGCAACTTAATGGCAACAACGCCACGTTAAAGCCAACCCGTTTAGCCGCCTTGGCCAAATCAATCAAAGAAATAGAACCTTTGAATAAAATGGCCTTTGCCCAGGCGGTGCAATTGGTTCCCCTTTTCTATCTAATGTACCAGTTATTTGCAGCGCAAAATTATCCGCTATTAGCCGGTGTTGCCGTGTTAATTGCACTGACGTCGTTGATCGGTTTTAAGACCATCAAAAACCTAAGCACCTTTTTAAATAAAACGATTGGTATTTTTTACCGTCTATCCGAGAAAAAATTTGGCAATGCCTATGAGTTAAATCGCAATGACCTGATCGGGGATGTTCAGAAAGCCATGTATTCCATGGAGGTGAATTTGAATCTGGATTTGGCGCAAGCCAGGGAAAATGCGACCAAGGCCATACGCCTTAACCAGGCATTGGATAAAGTCCATGCCGGCATCATGGTCGCTAATAATGATTTGGAAATCATTTATATCAACGACAGTATTCAGGACATGTTCCAGCAGACAGAAAATGATATTCGCACACTATTGCCGGACTTCGCTGCCGATAAACTGATAGGCGCGAATATCGACAGCTTTCACAAAGACCCTGCTTTTCAACGCCGCTTATTGGCAAATTTAAAAGAACCGTATTGCACCGAACTTAATATAGTCCATCAATATTTCAACCTGATTACCAGCCCTGTCATTAATGACGAAGGCGAACGCATTGGTTTTATCACCGAATGGCAAAATAAAACCCATGAAATGTTAATCGAGCAGGAAATCGAACATTTAGTGCAGGACATTAAATCAGGCGACCTGACCACACGCATTAACATGGATGATAAACAAGGCTCCGCCAAAACACTGTCGTCAGCCGTCAATGAACTAACAGACGTGATAGAAAGTGTCTTTAATGATATTAACGGGGTCATCAAAAGCATGGCCGACGGCGATTTAACCAGAGGTATCACTAATGAGTATCAGGGCATCTATAACGAATGCAAAAACAATATCAATAGCACCATCACAAAATTAAGCAGTTTTATTGTTCAAATCAAGGATGCTGCCGATTTTATAGAGAGTTCATCACAGGAAATGGCGGCTGGCAATAACAACCTGTCTAACCGTGCAGAACAACAGGCGACGAACCTTGAACAAACCGCCGCCAGTATGGAACAGCTTTACAGCACAGTAAAAAACAACACACAGAAAACCATCCAGGCAACAGAGTTTGTGAAATTGGCAAGCCAAGTAGCCCAAAAAGGCGGCGAGGTTGTTAAATCGGCTATTGATGCAATGTTGGAAATCAATACCAGCAGCAATAACATTGCTGAAATCATCAGCGTCATTGACGAAATTGCCTTTCAAACCAATCTGTTGGCTTTAAACGCCGCAGTAGAGGCCGCCAGAGCAGGCGAGCATGGGCGAGGATTTGCCGTAGTGGCGACCGAAGTGCGCAATCTGGCTCAACGCAGCGCACAAGCGGCGCAGCAAAGCAATGCCCTGATCCAAAATAGCGTGGAAAAAGTGCGCACTGGATCAGCGTTTGTCAACGAAACCGGCGCTACGCTCAACGAAATTGTCGCGAGTGTTGAGAAAGTCGGCGCCATTGTGACAAACATTGCCAACGCCAGCTCGGAGCAATCGGCGGGGATCGACCAAGTCAACCAGTCGATTAATCAAATGGACGAGATTACCCAACAAAACGCGGCTTTGGCGGAACAAGCCGCCGCAGGCAGTATCGCCATGAGTGAACAGTCAGCAACAATGGCCAAATTGGTTGGTTTTTTTAAGGTCAATTCCAAAAACGCTTCCGTTTCCATTAAAACCAGTGCGCCTAAAAAAGGGGCGCCATCAGTAAAAGCCGCTGCAAAAGGCGCCATATCCTCTTCTGTAGCACATAAAGCAAAAATTAGCAGTGACGACTGGGAAGAATTTTAACGGTAATGGCAGAAAAAAAGCTATTGCCAGCCGCTACCCGTTATCTAATAAACTAACAACGATTGACTTAACAATGAAGATTGTCTCTTGTTTTATAATAGAAAATTCAAAAAAAATAATCAGCCATTTATCATTATTGGCCAAAAGCAGAACACCGCTTAATATTCGATTTGATGACAAGGAAGAATCCTACTCCACGACATTAGTCACTATTGATAAACAAAACAATGCACTGATATTAGACTGCTCACCGAGGGAGTATTTAAATCAACAAACGGTACAATCTGAAAAATTCACCTTCGAAACCGAATATCAAGGCATTAAAGTTTCTTTCACTGGCTCTGATTTAAAACTAATAAATTATAAAGGCAATCAGGCATTCATGATGCCACTGCCTTCAGTGCTCTATTGGCCACAACGTAGAGAAAGCTATAGAATTAAATTACCTCTTTCAAATATCAGTTATTGCCAATTACTATTAGGGGATAAAAAACCCATTGACTTTCAATTATACGACATCAGTGTTGATGGTTTTTCTATGCTCAACACCTCTAAGAATATGGCTAATTTACTGCCTGATGGCGCTATTTTTAAAAACTGTAAACTTATACTGTCGGATACGGATGAGGCTGCTGTGTCTTTTGAAATTCGCTCAAAATATTTTATTGACGCTGATGAAACACAAAAAACTCAAAAAATAGGTTGCAAGCTAATTAATGTACCCTACCCTGTTGAACGGATTATTCAGCAAAAAATACAGGAACTCCAGCGAAGCCAATTAAAAAAGAAACCATAATATTCGCACAATATCAGTCAGGGTGCATTTAATATGAAAACAATCATACCCAATCAGGCCAGAGATTTTGAAATGACAAAAATAGAGCAACTCGAAGATGAAATAAAGAAAAAGATAAAAGAATTGGATGATTGTCGGAAGGTTCAAGCCTTATTGCGCGAAAGGCTGAGAAATAACAATAAAATATTGACTGATGCGTTAAATAATATGAAATCCATAGAAGCCTACTTAAAAGATTCGAATGAATACCTTTTTACGATAAAACACGAAAACCGCTTACTTAAATCATCATGCGATAAATGGGCAAGACGTGCGATAGAGCTTGAATTCAAGGTGTTAAGCGTCCGCGATAAGGCACAAAAATAAGGCGGCCATCCCGTATAATCACGTTTATTGTGGACA
>JBLRXA010000094.1:0-12765 GCA_047920955.1 Methylobacter sp.
TAAAAATAGGATTATTCTGAATAATGTTAAATTACTTTTGAATGGTTACTTAGCCATGCCTATGGTTTTTTATGCCGATTAATGGTTCGTTTAGGCGGGTCACTTTAGATTCAAGTCGGCCATCCGCATACAGGCCTATGAGCCGGTAACCCGGCGCGGTGTCAGTCACCAGAAATTCGCTGCTGCCGGGGGCGAATTGGAAGCAGGTCGAAGGCGCGCCCAATACCCGAATTTTTGCGCGCTGTATGTCCATGACCTGATGGATATGGCCGGTGGTGATGGCTTTTATTTGTGGATAGCGTTCGGCTATTGCCCACAATTCGCCGCTGTTTTCGATGATCATGGTGTCCATCCAAGAACTTTTTGTTTCCAGGCAATGATGATGGACAGCGATAAGCGCATGACGGTCTGGATACTCTTTTAAGGCACTTTCAAGAAAGTCCAATTCCTCGACGGACAAACGGCCACCCGGCTCGCCGGGTATCTGGCTATTCAGGCTAATCAGTTGCCAGTTATCCCATAACACCTGTTTTTGGCAGTTAATGTGTTCGGTGTTGAATACTTGTTGCATCAACGCATAATCATCATGGTTGCCGGGCAGGCAAATGCACGGCGTCTGATAGCGTTCAAGGCAGCTTAAGATGCGCCGGTAACTTGCTAGGCAAGGTTCCTGGGCTAAGTCGCCGGTCAGCAGGATCAAATCGAAATGCTGTTTTTGGGCAACTGCCTGTTGCAGGCAGGCATGGAAATAATGCTCGGTGTCAATGCCCAGCATAGTGCCTTCCAGTGCTGCCAAAATATGTAAATCGGATAGTTGCAGGATGGACAGGCGGTTGGTTTTATCAGACATTTGAGCTTTACCCCATTTTTTTACACAGCACTTTAGAGTTTCTTTGCGGGTTATATAAGGCTCTGATCTGGTCGGGCAGATCGCTCAATGTCGCCGATAAAAAACCCCGTTCAATGAACCAGTGCATGGTTTGCGTCGATAACACGAATAAAGTGTTAAGTTTAAGCGCCGCCGCCCTGCGGTAGACGTATTCCAGCATCCGGTTGCCCCGGTGGGCGCCCTGATAGTCCGGGTGCACGGCAAGGCAAGCAATGGCGCCGAACTGCCCTTCGGCGTCCGGGTGCAAGGCGGTGCAGCCGATAATTAAGCCGTCGCGCTCGATAACAATATAGTCGGCAATTTCCATTTCGATTTTTTCCCGGGAGCGTTTGGCCAGCTTGCCTTGTTGTTCTAGCGGCTTAATCAGCTCCAAAATGCCGCCAATGTCGTCTAGCGTTGCCGGGCGCAATTCTTCAAACGCGGTTGAGCTGATTAGCGTCCCGATACCGTCACGGCTGAATAATTCCAGCAACAGCGCGCCGTCGATGCCCCGGTTAATTAAATGCACCCGCTCGATACCGGCCTGACAACCTTGTATTGCGGCTTTGAGCGGCAAGCTGATGTCGGTGGACAGTTCTGGATGTTGCTGCAAGAAAGCCTCAGCCTCGGCGGTGGTCATTTGCTGGAGTTGTGCGCCATTGTCAGGATTGCAGCAACTTTGCTCGGTCAATAACACCAATTTTTCGGCTTTCAAGGCAATGGAAACCGCAGTGGCGACTTGTTCCGCCGACAGATTAAACACTTCGCCGCTGGGGGAATAGCCAATCGGCGAAATCAACACCACGTTATTTTGGTCGAGTTGCTGATGAATGGCCACGCTGTCGATGCGGCGCACTGCGCCGGTATGACAATAATCAACGCCATCAATCACGCCGATGGGTTTGGCGGTAACAAAATTGCCCGAAGCCACCTTGATTTTGGCGCCTGCCATTGGCGAATTGGCCAAACCCATCGACAACAGCGCTTCAATTTCCACGCGCACTAAGCCGGCCGCTTCTTTAACGCATTGCAGCGCCAGCCCGTCGGTGATGCGCAAGTTGTTATGAAAACGCGCCGGCGCATCCAGTTTGGCAAGCCGCAGGTCTATCTGTGGCCGTATGCCATGCACCAAGACCAGCCGTATGCCCAAACTGTGCAGCAAGGCAAAATCGTGGACATGGTGAGAGAAATCATCGGCCAGCACCGCTTCGCCGCCAAAGGCGATGACGAACGTTTTATGGCGATGGGCGTGGATGTAAGGCGAAGAATCCCTGAACCAGCTGACGAAAGCGTTTTGTGTGTTCACTTGTGTTTTATGCTGCTGTGCATTTCGTTGGACAATAAAAAACCCGCTAAGCCTTGCGGCTTGCGGGTTTTCCTAGTTCTTTGCACGGCTCTGAACCAATGTTTGGTACCGAGGGCCGGAATCGAACCGGCACTGAGTTACCCCAACCGGATTTTGAATCCGGCGCGTCTACCAGTTCCGCCACCCCGGCAAAGAACGTGCATTATAGGTAGAGTTAATGAATAATGCTACTTTTTTTTTCGTCCTATTCAAAAACCAACCTTTGCTATGAGAAAAAGTGAGTTTAATTACCTATTACCTGATGCGTTAATTGCGCAAAAACCGTTGGCGGAACGCGATGCAAGCCGTTTGTTATGTATGGGGAGAGGCACTGGGGAGATAGCCGACCGCCAGTTTACCGATTTCATTGATTTGATTAATGAGGCTGACCTGCTGGTTTTTAATGACACCAAGGTGATTCCGGCGCGGCTATTTGGCAATAAACAAAGTGGCGGCAAAGTTGAGATTCTTATTGAGCGCATTCTGGACGGGCATCACGCCATTGCCCATGTCAGATCGAGCAAGTCGGCGAAAGCCGGTACGTTAATAGAATTGGACCAGGGCTATTGTTGCGAAGTGTTGGGCAGGGCGGACGATTTATTTCAGCTGGAATTTAAAGGCGATACCGATTTGCTCGGCATACTGGAGCTTATCGGCCATATTCCGTTGCCGCCTTATATCACACGGGCGGACGACGCATCCGACCTGACCCGCTATCAGACTGTTTTTGCCCGGGAGGCGGGCGCGGTTGCCGCGCCAACGGCGGGGCTGCATTTTGACCAGGCCATGATGGACAAACTTAAGGCCAAAGGTGTGCAACGCGCTTTTGTGACCTTGCACGTTGGCAGCGGGACTTTTCAGCCGGTCAGGGTAGAGGATTTGTCTGAACATTTAATGCACAAGGAATATTTTGCCGTGTCTGAGGAAACGGTTGCAGCGGTTCAGCAAGCCAGAGCTAGAGGCGGGCGGGTTGTTGCGATTGGCACCACGGCGGTTCGGGCGTTGGAATCGGCATCCAAAAACGGCCAGCTTGAAGCCGGTTTTGGCGATACCGATTTGTTTATTACTCCCGGCTATCAATTCAAATCGGTCGATGCGCTGTTGACTAACTTTCATTTGCCCGAATCGACCTTACTGATGCTGGTTTCGGCGTTTGCGGGTTACGAACACATTATGAACGCCTACCGCCATGCTATTGAGCGTTCTTACCGGTTTTTTAGCTATGGCGATGCGATGTTTTTAGGCTGACAATCAATACCAGAACCCGCCGAAATGGCGGCGCGGTTTTTTGACCGATTTTTGGTAATGGGCGGGGATGGCGAAGCGGTCATGGTTGGCGTAGTTTAGCGTGGGTTGTGCTGGCGATTTTAAACGCAACAGCCGCCTTATGCGTTCTTCCGTATCGGGGTGGCTTCTAAGGATTGAGGGGATTGCTATGCTGCGCCCACGCCCGAAAAGGATGTCCAAAAGGGAAGCTTCATACATCTCCATTTTGCGTAAAGCAATGGCCAGGCCTTCAGGGTCGCCGGTCAATAAGGCGGCGTCGTGGTCGGCGTCAAATTCCTTTAGCCGCGATAATGACAGCTGCAAAAAACTCATCAGCGTTGGCGCTACGATGAGTATGCCCACTGCAAACCAGGAGATGGTCGCCAGACCCAAAAAATATAACGGCAAGTTAATGAAGACCAGTAAAAAACCGGTCAAAGATAAGGTGCTGGTGATGCGGCTGATCAGGTCGGCATAGGTCATTAGGCGCACGTCATTATGCTGGATGTGGCTGATTTCATGTGCCAGCACCGCGATAAGCTCGCGTATGTCCAGCGTGTTTAACAGGGCATCGCTGAGGCCGATGGCCGAATTGGCCGAGGTGCCCACAGAAAAGGCGTTCATCAGCTGGCTGGGCAGGTAATAAAGCGCGGGTTGGCCGGGTAAGTCGGCGCGGGCGGCGAGTTCCTTGACGATACGGTAAAGGCCTGGGGCATTGTTTGCCGATAGCAATTTGCCGCCATACAGGGAAAAAATCAAAGACGGCGGTATGTTCGGGCTAATGGCCAGCATTAATACGCCCAAAAAGCTCGCCCATAAAACACCTTCAAGCCCGGCCAACACAAAACCGACTAGGGCAAAAATGGCGCCCATGCACAAAAACAGCAGTAAGGTATGCAGGGTATTTTTTAGTTTGCGGCTGAATGCGGCCATTTAGGAATTTCGGCCTGACAACGCTTCGGCATTGCGTTTTGCCAATTCATCAATGACCACGTTTAAGCCTTTGCGTTGGATTTCATCGTTGAATGTTGTGCGGTAATTGGTCACCAGGCTGACGCCGCCAATCATAATGTCGTAGACTTTCCAGTCGCCCCGCCTAAGCAGCATCCGGTAATTGACCTCAACCGCCTGGCGGCCGGGTTGCAGAATATCTGTCCTGACCATGACTCGTGTCGCTGCCTTAGGCATTTGTATCGGCCTAAAACGCATCGACCAATCGGTATATTCGACAAACGCCCTGGAATAAGTCCTGACCAATAGGGTTTTAAATTCCTGTTTAAAACGCTGCTGTTCCTCAGGTGAGGCTGTCCGCCAGTGTTGCCCCAGCACTAACTGGGCAATCTGGGTGAAATCGGTGTATGGGTCAATAACGCCATTAACGAACTGTACAACCTGGGCAAAATTATGGGTAAAGGATTTGTCCTTCATTTTTTGTTGTAACTGCGAAGAAACGTTTTGTATGGCTTGCTGTGGCGGCAGTAAATTCTCCGCTAACGCTGTTGCCGTTATCAAACCGAGTAATAGTGTAGAAAATAAAATCCATAGTGCCGTGTGCCGAGTTCGATTGCGCATAAAATTATCCGGTCTGAAACAAACTATTTGCGGTGAAAAATTAAGTACCCACGAAAACCGGGAAAAATTTCGTAATTTTCGTGGGTTCTATTTTTCTGTAGCCCGCAATCATACTACCTTTTGGTGATATTGCCTTTTTCATCGGAAATGACAATTTCAACCCGGCGGTTTTGTTGCCGGCCGGACGAATTCGCATTCGATGCAATCGGGAATGATTTGCCGTAACCGATGGCTGCCATCCGGTCTTGGCCAATGCCTTGGTACATCAAGGCTTGCTGTACGGCTTCTGCCCGGCGTTCGGATAACCTTTGGTTATAGGCATCCGATCCGACGCTGTCTGTATGGCCTTCGATCTGGACATTCCGTTCCGGATTGGCGCGCAGAAATTCGGCGACTTTGCTGACAATGCGCATACCACCGGCTTTGACGTTGGCCTTGTCGTACTCGAACAAAACATCCCCCATCGTTAATACCATGCCCCGTTCTGTTGGCTGCGCCTGTAACTCAGCCAATTGCCGCGCCAATCTCTCGGCATCCGAGGTCCTGGCAGCCAACAACACTTGCTGCCTTTCGGCCTCCGCTTTGGCTATGATGTCTTTGGCTATGGCGGTGTTGGCTTTTTCGCGGGCAATTCTGGTTTTTAGTTGAGTTTCATAAGCCAGCCTGTTGATACGCTCCTCACTGCGGCCTTTTTCCAGCAAATGAGTGAGGGCGGCTAAGGATTCTTCGGCTTCAACCAAAGGTATGGGCGCCTTGGCCATGACTTGCGGGTCGCTGCTGACTTCATTAAACAAATCTTGCGCTTTGATAAATTCAGGGGTCGGGCTGGTGGCGCAGCCTGATAAAACCGCGTAGATCAGGCAAAGGATGAAAAATTTTGAGTTCATTTTTACAGTTTTCACGGTAGCTTCCTTATAAAGTTAAACAATTATTTTTCGGGCTGGTATCTGTGCAGTTCTTCTTTTAAAACGCGGATACTTTCTTTTAACTCATCAGCCGCCTTTTGCGCCTTCAGTGCTTCAGCCTTTGCCGTCGCGTAGTTCGCTTCCAGCTCTGCCTGTGCGGCATAGCGGCGGGTCAAATCGTATTTTTGTGCCTTAATTGCTTCCTGCGCCTTGCCCAGCGTCTTGCTGGCGTTTCTCAACTCCAAAGGCGCAAGGTCGCGGGCGCCGCGCTCCTCGGCTTCTTTGACGGCGTATGAACTGCGGGTAATTTCTTCATAAGGCGGAATGTCGCGTGCGCAGCCGTTTAGTAAAGCCGTTGCCAGCATCAGGGAGACGGTAGTTTTGACAGGTGTTAAAGGGGATTGTTTGATGTTCATGAGGGCAACCTTCGATAGTATCGTGTTATTGAAAGGGATGGTCGGCAGGGCTTAAAAAGTGAAACCAACGCCCAGGGAAAATAAGGCATAGCTTTTGTGGCCATTGCCGAAATCGTCAACAGGGCGCAAATAGGTGCCTTGTGCGCTGACAAAGGTCTGGGGCATGACAAATGCCTTGATGCCGGCTTCAGCGCCAACGTCGAAACTGTTGCTTTGTTGGTTGGAACCGTAATTGAATAAGCCACCTACGCCGACAAACGGCTGGAAGATGCCCAAATCGACATGGTAATCGGTGAACAAACCGCTGGCGCCCTGAACCGAAGTGCTGCCGTTGCTGGAGTTGATAAAGCCGTATTGACGTCCGCTGAGCTCCAGTTGCTGGGTCAAGTAATAACCCAATTGCGCATTGATGCCGCCGTCATTGTCATCAAAAAAACGGCTGGTTTTTACCGTGCCGCCCAGTAAAAATTCAATTTCATGGGCTTCCTGCTGGGCAAAAGCACTGCCGGATGCCAATAAGGCAGTACATGCCAGTGTGTTTATTATTTTCATTATGCGTCTCCAGATAAAAATATAAGTGATTGATAATTAATACTAAGTTATGAATTCGGGTACGTTATGGCAATGCCTCCCCGGCGCGTAACGCAAACAAGATTTTTATTATCGTATTGCCGGCTGTTTAACCGAGGACGCAGGCGGGATGATAAAAAATAGCTAGAGATTGGAGGTTAGATGAAACGGCTTGGCCGGACAATTGGTAGGAATACCTAATTTGGCGTTGTATTTTTGCCGCTGTAATAGTGCTTGAGAAATTGTCCGGCCAAGCTCAGAATGTAGCTGCCCGCCATGCCGTAACGGCCCGATAGGCGGGCGCTTTGCCTTTAGGAGGTCAGCATGAATGAAGACACCTTAAACATCGAAATCAGAAAATTCCTCAAAAATGTCGGCATCACTTCGCAGCGCGAAATCGAACATGCCGTGCTCAAAGCCGTTGAAAACGGGGCGCTAAGCAGCGCCGGGGCGGTAGCCGTTAAAATGACCCTGGAGGCGCCGGCCATCGGCGTCAGCCATTGCATTGAGGGGAACATTGCGCTTGAATAGGGGCGCTTTAGCTTAGTTGGGTCATTGCCTTAAACCGGCGGTGCCTTTCATAGACAGAGGATAAAAATCATGAATAAACACTTGAAGTTAGTTAGAGAGTTTCATGACGCCATTTCATTGCCGCAAGCAGAGCCGGGGGAGAACCGGCACTTGTCCGATATGGATATTGTCATGCGCCAGGCCTTATTGATGGACGAAGGCAGCGCCGTATTCAAAGCCATTAAAGCAGGCGAGATGGTGCAAATATTGCTTGGCTTGGTTAACCTCGCCTATTGTGCATTGGGCGCACTTGCGCTGTGCGGTGGCGATGTGACAGAGCGCCCTGTCAATTGGCGGCATGACGGCTTTGTCGTATCGCTGATGCGTACCCTGTCCGAGCAAATCAACCGTTGCGCCTCCGGTCATGCCGACGATTATTCGGCTCTTTATTGTTTGTGCGCACACTTGTCGGGCCGCTTTATCAATGCGGATTTTGACAAGGCTTTCCAGATGGTTCATGACGGAAAGTTGTCGAAACCGGCAAAAACGCCCGATTTGAGTGACTGCCTGTTTGAATAACCAGGGCTTATTTTTATATCGGGCGCTTCATTTTATCAATCAGCAGGGTGTGGCGATTGAAAGAACGCCCGTTGCTTTTCTGTTCTTTGCCATGAAAAGTCACGGTTATCAAATCCCCCGGCGCGGCGTTATGTTGTTTCAGGCTGTGTATCAGATAACGGTTAAGGGCGACACCCACAATAGCGCCATTATCCTCCTGTAATAGCAGGGTTTTCTGTTCGTCATACAGCGAATCGCCGCTGCCTTGGATGATACCGGTGATTGTCTCGCCTGCCGACGGCTGCCAGTAGGTTGGGTTGTGTGTTGCCGCTCGTTTTTCGGTCATTTGTTATCCTGTCGGTTGGTGGGGCGGTTGGGCGCAATTGTACTCAGTTCATCTTAATCGTGCTGAACGGCAATTGGGCATAGCTAGCATGGGCATCGCCACTTACTCACAACCTGCTGATTTATTGCATTTACTTTGTACATTTCGTGTTTTAGGTTAGTTGGGGGCGGTAATTAATTTAGAATAAATCACCGAATTTCTATAAAATCCCACGCCATTGTAACAACTCCCCAAATCAGGATGCCATGGACTTAAAATTTCTCGATTTCGAACAACCTATCGCCGAACTAGAGGCGAAAATTGAAGAACTGCGCAATGTCCAGTTCGACAACAACATTAATATTTCCGATGCGCTGAAACAGCTCGAAGAACGTAGCCAGGCGCTGACCGAGTCGATTTTTACCGACCTTTCCGATTGGCAGATTTCCCAGCTATCCCGGCATCCGGGGCGGCCTTATACGCTGGATTATGTCGAGCATATTTTTACCGATTTTCACGAACTGCATGGCGACCGGGCTTATGCCGATGATCCGGCGATTATTTGCGGTTTGGCGCGTCTCGATGGACGG
Organism: Methylobacter sp.; assembly: GCA_047920955.1. Lineage (GTDB taxonomy): Bacteria > Pseudomonadota > Gammaproteobacteria > Methylococcales > Methylomonadaceae > Methylobacter_A. The sequence goes on from JBLRXA010000094.1 coordinate 8,926, forward strand.
CCGGTGATGGTGATTGGCCATCAAAAGGGGCGCGATACCAAAGAAAAAATTTACCGCAATTTTGGTATGCCGCGCCCTGAAGGTTACCGCAAGGCCTTGCGCATGATGAAAATGGCCGAGCGTTTTAAAATGCCGGTTATTTGCCTGATCGACACGCCGGGGGCTTATCCCGGTATCGGCGCGGAAGAACGCGGCCAAAGCGAGGCGATTGCCAGAAACCTGTTTGAAATGGCCAAGCTGAAAACGCCGATTATTTGTACGATTATTGGCGAAGGCGGTTCCGGTGGCGCTTTGGCGATTGGCGTTGGCGACCGCTTGATTATGCTCGAATACAGCACCTATTCGGTGATTTCGCCCGAAGGTTGCGCCTCGATTTTGTGGAAAAGCGCCGATAAATCGCAACTGGCAGCTGAGGCAATGGGCATCACCTCGGATCGTATCCGCGAACAGGGCTTTTTGGATGAGGTGGTCAGGGAACCTTTAGGCGGCGGGCATCGGGATTTTAAAACCACCGCATTGAATCTGAAAGACGCGTTGGTTCGGCACATGGCTGAGTTAATGCGCCAACCGGTTGATACCTTGTTGGAAAGACGCTATCAGCGGATTATGGATTTCGGCGTTTTTGAGGAAGCGGCGAAGTAGAGCGTTGATTCTTTACGAGGACTGCATTGCCGAATTTGATCGTGGCGATGCAGGGCAACGGTTTTTTATCGGTTACAGCGGCGGCGTCGATTCCCATGTGTTGCTGCATCATTGCGCGTCCATCCTCCAACTGAAAGGCAGGCTGCAAGCCGTTTATATTCATCACGGCTTGCAGGCGGACGCTGAACTTTGGGCCGTTCACTGCGAAAAAACGGCTAAAAATTTGGGGGTCGAATTTTTAACCTTGCAGGTTAATGCCAAAGCCATGCCGGGCGAAAGCCCTGAAGAAGCGGCCAGAAATGCCCGTTATGCGGCTTTTAAAACGTTAATAAACGTTAATGATGTGTTGCTGCTGGCTCAGCATCAGGAAGATCAACTGGAAACGGTGCTGCTGCAATTGTTTCGCGGCAGCGGTTTGCGCGGGCTTTCCGGGATGCCTGAACAGGCGGCATTCGGCCGGGGCGTGATGCTCAGGCCGCTGTTGAACACGCCCAAACAAGCAATCAGCGATTATGCCAAAACGCAGCAATTGAGCTGGGTTGAAGACCCCAGCAATCAGAGCAACGCTTATGACCGCAATTTTTTGCGCAATGCGGTGTTGCCGCAGCTTAAACAACGCTGGCCCGCTATCGATAAGACCGTGGCGCGTTCGGCCAAACATTGTGCAGAAGCACAACGGCTGGTTGAAGATGTCGCCGATGAATTATTTACTACCGTTTTTAATCCGGCAGACAAGACTTTGAGTATTAGTCTGCTGGTCAGCCATCGTCTACAGTTGCAACCGCTTATCATCCGGCATTGGTTCCAGCATCTGGGTTTAAAAATGCCTGCACAGGCGGTTGTCGGGCGGATTCTAACTCAGGTCATTGGCGCCGACGGGCAGCGCGATCCGGTGCTATCGGGGCAGGGCTACACGATTCGGCGTTACCGCGATAAGCTCTATTGTTTGCCGCAATCAACATCAGAAACGCCGCAAGACTGCGTATGGCCGAGTGGGCAAACGGCGGTGACAATCGCTGGCAATCAATTGTTGTCTTGCCTACCGTCATCGGCGGGCATACTGCTTGAGCACTGGCAAAACGCCAAAGTTGAGATTAAATTTCGCCGTGGCGGCGAGCTTATCAGTTTGCCGGGGCGGCAAGGCCGTCATTCGCTGAAAAATTTGTTTCAGGAAGCGGCCATTCCTCCGTGGGAAAGAGGACTTATCCCTTTGATTTATATGGATGATGTGCTTGCCGCTGTCGGCGATATTTGGATCGGCGCGGCGTTCTACACAGAAAAAACGCAAGGCTGTATCAAATTATTGGTGCAACACTAAAAATATAAAGCCAAAAGACAATGACGAAAATGGCATTGTCGATTAAAATGCACCGGTTTTACCTAACTTCATCAAAGCTACTGGAATGAGTTTTAGATGACGTGCAAAAAATAACACCAGGCCTCCCTGTCGGAGTTCAAAGCCAGCTTTGGACTCCAACTATCGCGAGCATAGTGTGGAATAATTTTTGCGCGTTACCTTATCGCTCATTCTCTGCACTAGAAATCCTACATGACAAAATACATTTTCATTACCGGTGGCGTTGTTTCGTCTCTTGGCAAAGGTATTGCCGCTTCTTCGCTGGCCGCTATTCTTGAGTCGCGCGGGCTAAAAGTCACCATGACCAAGCTCGATCCTTACATCAATGTCGATCCGGGCACGATGAGTCCGTTTCAGCATGGCGAGGTGTTTGTCACTGAAGACGGTACCGAAACCGATCTCGATTTGGGCCATTACGAACGTTTTATTAAAACCGTGATGACCAAAAAGAACAGTTTTTCAACCGGTCAGGTTTATGAAAGTGTGTTGCGCAAAGAGCGCAAAGGCGACTATTTGGGCGCCACGGTTCAGGTTATCCCGCATATTACCGACGAGATTAAACGCCGTGTTTATGAAAGCGCCGACGATTGTATCGACATCAGTGGCCGGGTCAATCCAGGTGCGGTCGATGTCGCGCTGATTGAAGTAGGCGGCACGGTCGGCGATATTGAATCGCTGCCGTTTTTGGAAGCGATCCGGCAAATGCGTTTTGAATTGGGCGTTGAACGCTCGTTATTTATTCACCTGACCTTGATACCCTACATCCGTTCCGCCGGTGAAATAAAAACCAAGCCAACCCAGCACTCGGTCAAAGAACTGCGCAGCATCGGCATACAGCCGGACATTTTGATTTGCCGTTCCGAGCAACCGATACCGTATAGCGAGCGCCGCAAAATCGCCTTGTTTACCAATGTCGAAGAAAAGGCGGTTATTTCTGCGGTCGATGCCAAGTCGATTTACCAGATTCCGTTGTTGCTGCACGATCAAGGCTTGGACGATATTGTCGTCAACAAGCTACGCTTAGACGTGCCGCCCGCCGATTTGTCCGAGTGGGAAGCGGTGGTTGATGCACTGGAGCATTCCGACAACGAAGCGACTATCGCCATTGTCGGCAAATATGTCGACCATTCCGATGCCTACAAGTCACTGAACGAAGCCTTGATTCATGCCGGTATCCGCACCCGCACCAAGGTCAATATCATCTATATCGATTCAGAAACGATAGAGGATGAAGGCGTGGGTCGACTGAAAGACGTTGATGCTATTTTGGTGCCGGGCGGCTTTGGCGAACGCGGTGTTGAAGGCAAAATTGCTACGGTCAAATATGCACGGGAAAATAAAATTCCTTATCTGGGCATTTGCTTGGGGATGCAGGTTGCGGTGATTGAATTTGCCCGCGATGTGGCTGGATTGGAAGGCGCGCACAGCACCGAGTTTTTGCCCAAATCGCCGCATCCGGTGATTGGCCTGATTACCGAATGGATGGCACAAGACGGCCAACTGGAAACGCGTGATGAAGCGTCCGATTTGGGTGGTTCCATGCGTTTGGGCGGCCAGCAATGCCGCTTACAATCGGATTCGTTGGCGTTTCAAATGTACCGGAAAGACGTTATTAGCGAACGCCATCGTCATCGTTACGAATTTAACAGCCAATATCTGGAAAAGCTGGAACAGGCCGGGATGCGTTTTTCCGGCAAGTCGATTGACGGGCGTTTGGTCGAAGTAATAGAAATAGCCGATCATCCGTGGTTTCTGGCCTGCCAGTTTCACCCGGAATTTACCTCAACGCCAAGAAAAGGCCATCCGTTATTTTCGGGGTTTGTGATGGCGGCGTGTGAACA
>JBLRXA010000095.1:0-12729 GCA_047920955.1 Methylobacter sp.
TCAACACAACGTTCCACTAAACTGTCTTTATCCAATTCAGACGCAATAATGCCGAAAGAAGAATGAGGTGCATCATAAGAAATACTTTCATTTATATTTACCGCGCAATCTATTATTTTGGAATCACTCGCATTGCCTACTAAATTTGATTGAGCATTGCATTCACTAATACGACAATTGGTAGCATTACCTGATACTAGATTTTTACCCACTTCACATCGACTAATTTCACAATCATTGGCATTAGCAGCAATCAAACTGGCATTGGTCTGGCAATGACTAATCTCACAACCATCAGCATTATTAACAATTAAACTGGTATCTGACCCACAATGACTAATCTCACAACCATCCGCATTATTAGCAATTAAACTGGCATCTGACTCACAATGACTAACCTCACAACCATCAGCATTATTAGCAATCAAACTGGCATCTGACTCACAATGATAAATCTCACAATTTTTGGCATTAGTAACTAAGTTAGCATCAGATTGACAATATGTAATTTTACTATTTTCTATGAAATCAACTAAAACACATTCTTCTAGTTTAAGATTAGTGATACTGGATTTTGGCTTAATATGAGAAAACACATAATGCAACTTATCCGCATTCTTCAGCAAGTTTTTAATCGAATGTCCATCACCGTCATAATGCCCTTGAAAATCCATCGGTTTCCAATGCGTTAAACTAACGCAATCCATATCTGTCGTTTGTCTAAAATAATAATCTTTTGTGCCAATGTCAGGACGGCTAATGTCCACAAAATCATGTAACGATTGAATCAAAATCGGGTCGTGTTCTGTGCCACTGCCGACGAAACCTTTTATTTTTCCTGTCGTGGATTTGTTATGCGTAAAAGTGGTGGATTTGTTATGCGTAAAACTTGCTGTGTCTTCCGTTGTTTTGCTGTCATCTTGAAGGGTTATAGAAACGGCATGACTGTATTTTTGCAATGTTTTGATAATTAAACTTCGTACTTTTTCAGCGTTATCATAATGATTCCACAAACAATCTTTCAGTAGCATTACATCTGACAAATCAACGTCTTTTCGTCCATTCGTCGCGGCGGAGGTTCGTAAAAGTTTGAGTATTTTTTTGAGGCGACGATCTGACAAGGTTTCACGATTGTCTTCTTTGAACGTGTTTTTATGTTCAATCCAAATCGCACACACCGCTTCCATAATTTGCGTAGGAATAATGATGGCTTCGGTGTTTTTTTGAATTTCAATAAAATCGTGTTGCGTCAATTTTTCAAGAATCGGTTTATCGGGTGTATTTTCAAACAGTTTTGGCAAATTCTCTTCACGGACATAATCCACAAAACAACGCACCAAAAAACGGTCATACAAGGCTTTTAATTCTTCTTCACCTGTCGGCAATTCATTCGAGGCAGAAATAAGCGAAAGTAACGGCACTTTTTGAGCTTCAGAACCGTTATGAAAAACGCGCTCATTTAATATCGTCAAAAGTGAATTCAGAATAGAAGAACTGGCTTTGAAAATTTCATCTAAAAACGCGATTTGCACCGTTGGTAAATAGCCTTCTGTATTACGTTTGAAACGGTCGGCTTTGAGCTCAGAAATGGAAAGCGAACCAAAAATTTCTTCAGGCGTTGAAAACTTGGTCAATAAGTATTCAAAATAACCATTGCCTTGCGTTATGTCTAAATTGTCAGCAACACGACGTGCAACCATACTTTTACCTGTTCCAGGTGGACCAATTAACACAAGGTTTTCACCTGCTAACACTGTAAGCAAAACAGATTTAACGGTATTTTCACGTTCGATTAAACCGTGATTCATTTGCTCAAGTAGGGTTTGAATTTTTTTTTTCATAGGACGTTAATCAAAAAGGAAGGTTTTTAATTTGCTGGCAATTGACAGCGAATCAAGCGGTTTTGTATCCAATGGCGTATGACCACAAACAGGACAATCCGTAGGAATATCAAAAATTAACGCATCGCTTTTGAATTCGTAAGGCTGCTGCCAATGGCAAGACGGGCAAATCAACATAAAAGGTTTGGGTGTAATACACATTTTTTTAGCCAACTTAGTCAGGTACGGTTGGCAGGCTTTTTTGCCCACCGTTTAGCAGCATCATCGTTTTGCGTGGGTAAAAAATCGTTGCCCAATCTACAGGGCTTATTTCTTCAGAAAAATAGTTTAACCATAATTGACATGACGCCACCGATTGAGATACCTAGCATCCATTTAATCAGGGTAAACTGACCATCATGTTCTATCTGCTTGAATTTTATTTCCTGAACATCCATCTTGGTGGCCAAATGTGCTTCCATTATTTCAGATAAAAACTCTTTTTGCGCCTCAACCATTGCAATGGCCTGATCGTGCGGAATCCCCGCTTGCTCTAGGCGCTGGGTGAATTTTAGAGTATCAAAAGTAATGGTAGTCATGGCGCATGCCTATCAGCAAATAATAAAAGCGTTATGGCTTGTATTATACATAGAAGCGAAGGCGTTAGGCCTTGTACAATTGCGTTACCTAATGAAGCTAAGGGTCATGTCTTGCATTGTGCATTTCTTTAAAGCAATTTGATTGTGCAAAATTCAAGACCTGATACTTTATTTCGTTTCTTTCATAAAATCAAAATGGCGCAGTTTAGCCAGGACAGTGAAACGCTGTTAAGTTCGCTGATCCAGCAGCACCTTTTCATCCAGCTGTTTAGCGCCTGCGCCGAATCGCTGGCGGGCGAACATGCCAGCCGCTTGGCGTCAATGCAGGTGGCGGAAAAAAATATCAAAGAACGCCTCGAAGCCCTGACCGCCGCGCATCGTTTACAACGCCAGAACCAGATTACTGAGGAATTGCTCGATGTGGTGGCGGGCTTTGAAGCCTTGGCGGGCGATGCTCAAGTTTGCTCCAGCCGCGACGCCTACGTCGCAACTAAAAATAACCTTAATCCTTAAACAGCCATTGTCGCGCTTTATGGTAAAAATCATCGATGTCGCTTATCAGTTCGCAACGCGGCGAGGGCAGCAGGGCATGATCATGGCAGTAGTGTGCGCCGCTGCCGCCTGTCCAGATACGCGCCGATGCGGTTTCGCTGGCGGCGGCGACAATGTTGAGTTGTTCAATGGTTACAGGTTGCGGCGGGGTTTTAACCAGACCAATAACGATGATGTCAGGTTGCAGTTGGGCGGCGGCTTCGACAATATCTTTGCCGGGCACGTTTGAGCCTAGGTAATAACAGCGGTAATGCTCGGCCGCTAATAAGCAACTCAACAAAATGCCGCATTCGTGCGGCTCATGGCTTGGGGTGGCAAACATCATCGCGGGGCTTTGTTCTGAAGTGATGCGCAGGTTATTCACCATGCTCAAAACGATGCGCTGCACACAACAGGTAAACATGTGTTCCTGGGCAATATTCAATTTTTCTTCATACCACAATTCGCCTATTTTTTTGAGCGCGGGCAACAAAATATCCCGCGCATAGTCCAACGGTTCACTGGCGAGCAAAGCCCGTTTCAACAGTTGCTCGCAGCGGTCAATACGATAATGCATCACCGCATCAACAATCTGATCCAGTAAGGATGGCGAGTTGTTGGGCGAAATTTGCGCCCGTTGTTGCAGGTCGCGTAATGCTTCGGAACTTAAACCGGCAATCTTGCTGATGGTGTGGCCGTTGCGCGTCAGTTGCGCGAGTAGGGTCAACTTTTCCAGTTCCTGCTGCGAATACAGGCGGCGGCCCGTGTCGCTACGCGCCGGGCTAATGCCGGTGTAACGGCGCTCCCAAGCGCGCAATGTTTCGGCTGGCAATCCGGTTAATGTAGTGATGGCTTTTATTGAATACATTGTTTATGTTTTGTACAGAAAATAGTTTGACAAGTATTGTACATTCAGAGTAAATTTAGCGCCAGATTAAAAAACATTAACGAGGCCCGTCATGACAGAAGTCTTACCTAATGCCGCTGATTTATCCGTTTCAGGCAATGAAGCCGAACCGCTTGCGTTAGCCATGCAACTGGAGCAAGCCAGACAGCACCTACTGTTGCTGCTGTTAGACGATCATCAGGCGTCGGCGGTGCTGCACGAACAATGCTTGTGTCATTTGAATAAAGGCCAGGATATGTCCGACCTTGTCCGCGACAATGCTGCCCATGCGCTTATTGTACAAGATTTAGATTTTGTACAACTTGGTGTGGGTCAAGTTGACCCGCAATTATTGGACGGTGCAGCGGCTAGATCCCTATTGTTTAACTTGCATTTTGCCCCCGGCTTTTTAATTGAAGTGTCCGCCTTGTGTCTGCCGATAATGGCGCACAACAGTTATTCGGCCAAACTTTCCTCAGCCGCGCAAAATCTGCAACGGCTCAGGCAACAAATGATTGCCGCTAATATCGGTCTGGTCGCCTTTGTCGCGCATAAACAAAAAACCACTGCCTTGAGTTTTGACGATTTGCTGCAAGAAGGCGTGGTCGGCCTGATTAAAGCGGTCGACCGTTTTGATCCTTATCGCGGTTTTCAGTTTTCCACTTATGCGATGCCGTGGATTAAACAGGCTATTTCCCGGCTGATAGTCAAGCAGGAAAAAATTGTGCGTTTGCCGGTGGCTTTAGCCGAACGCGCCTGTGCAGTGTTTGAGGCGATGCGCAAAAGCTATGTGCAAACCGAGCGTTGGCCCAGTGTCGAACAGTTAAAAACACTGTGCGATTTGAGCGAAGACGAAATCAAAACTATCAGAAGTTATTACCAAGCCACGCATTCTTTAGATAGCGCGACCGAAAGCGAAGAAGACGAAGGCCAAATTTTAATGGCGAGGATGAAGCAACAGCAGTTCGCGCAACCACTCGACGAGCTGATTGAACACAACTTAACCGAGTATCTCGATCAAGTCGTAGCGACGTTGCCAGACAAAGAGGCAACCATTCTGACCTTACGTTTCGGCTTAAAAAATCACACCGAAATGACCTTGCAGGCCATTGCCGATCAACTACAGGTAAGCCGGGAGCGCGTCAGGCAGATACAAAATGATGCGTTAAAGCGATTAAAAAACCAGTTTGGTTGCGATCTGATGCTGTTTCTTGAACCCAACGACAGCTACTAAAACCAAGCCGCGCCACATTAAGCAGGAGAAGAAATCATGTCATCAGAAAAACACAGTACCGAACACAATCAGCAGCCGGACTGGAAGTTTGAGTTTGAAAAATATTGGAAAACCTTTTATCGAAAATCCAGCGATTATTTTTCTAATCATAAGGATCAGTTTTCGCTGGCAAAAGTAAGCGGCATTGCCGGTGGCGCTGCCGCCGTGATTTGGCTGGCGACCGGCGTTTATATCGTCGATGAAGGCAATCGCGGCGTCATCACCCGCTTTGGCGCTTACAGTGAAACCACCACGCCTGGGCCGCATTGGCATCTGCCCGCGCCGATTGAACAGGTGAGCATTGTTAATGTCGAACAGCAGCGTTTTATCGAAGTGGGTTACCGCGACAGCCGGGGCAATAAGTCGGCCAATATCGGCCAGGAATCGCTAATGCTGACCACTGATGAAAACATCATCAACGTGCGGCTGGCGGTGCAATACCAAATCAATAATGCCCGCGATTATCTGTTTAATGTCCGGGATAACGAGGATACCTTAAAACAGCTGACCGAAAGCGTGCAACGTGCGGTCATCGGCAGCAACAACATGGATTATGTGTTGACCGAAGGCCGCAGCGAGATTGTCGCAGAGATTAAAAAAGATATTCAGGCCGCGATGGATGACTACCAAACCGGGATTATTATTGCCAGCGTCAACCTGCAAGATGCCCAGCCGCCGGAAGAAGTGCAGGGCGCGTTTGAAGATGCGATTAGGGCGCGTGAAGACAAACAACGCCTGATTAATGAAGCCGAAGCCTACAGCAACGAAATCATCCCCAAAGCGCGGGGTGCGGCAGCGCGTCTGTTGCTGGAAGCGGAAGCCTACGAAGCGGAAAAAGTCGCCAAAGCCAAAGGCGATACCCAACGTTTTGAGCAGTTGCTGGTCGAATATGAAAAAGCCCCGGCCATCACCCGCAAACGCTTGTATTTGGAAGCGCGGGAAAAATTGTTTAGCAGCACCAACAAGGTCATTGTCGATGCCGGCCAAAGTGCGCCGCAGTTGTATATGCCTTTGCAAAATCCGGCTTCCAATGCGCCAGCATCCGCCAAGTCGTCGGCGCTGGAATTGCAAGCCGAACCCGTTGCCACAGGCAAAAATGACGCGGCAAAAATCGCCGCTACTAACCTACGCCCAAGCAGGAGCAGACCATGAGCAGAACATCCGTTTTATTTCCCGCCAGCTTAGGTTTGTTAATGCTGGCTTATTTATCGGTTTTTTATGTCAATGAACATGAAAAAGCCATTGTGTTTCGTTTGGGTGAAATGGTCGATTCAGACTTTGCACCCGGACTCCATTTTAAGACCCCCATCATCAATAAAGTCAGTACGTTTGATGCGCGCGTGCTGACCTTGGACGCCAAGTCCGAGCGTTTTCTTACCTCTGAAAAAAAGAACGTTATTGTCGATTCGTTTGCCAAGTGGCAAATCGGTGATGTGGGTCTTTTTTACACCACGGTCGGCGGCGACGAATATCAGGCCAATTTGCGCCTCGACCAAATTATGAAAGATGCGTTGCGTAGCGAGTTCGGTATCCGCACCATTAAACAGCTGATTTCCGAAGACCGTAGCCAATTGCGCGAGACGTTAATGAATAAATTGTCGCCGGTGGCCGCCAAATTCGGCATTAAGTTGGTCGATATTCGTATCAAACGCATTGATTTGCCGCAGGAAGTCAGTAATTCGGTGTATCAACGCATGCGCGCCGAACGCGAGCGGGTCGCACGAGAATTTCGTTCCCAAGGTGCTGAAACTGCCGAACAAATCAGCGCCGAAGCCGACAAGCAAAAACAAGTGTTATTAGCTAATGCGCGCCGTGACGGTGAAAATATCCGCGGTCGCGGCGATGCGCAATCGGCTGATATTTATGCAAAAAGTTACGGTAAAAATGCCGAGTTTTATGCCTTTTACCGCAGCTTGCAGGCGTATCAAACTTCTTTTGAAAAAACCCAGGATACCTTGGTGCTAAAGCCCGATTCCGATTTTTTCAAATACTTTAGCCGTGAAAATTAAGCGGAGATAACCATGAAAATTATTATTTTTCGTATTCTGGCGGTCGGTGTGATTGCCGGCGTGTTGTTTAGCATTTTTAACCGCACCAGCGCCAATTATGAGGAAAACTACGCAGTGCCGTATTCCGATTTTATCGAGAGTGTGCGTAACCGCAGTATTTCCGAAGTCATTATCAGCGGCACTGAGGTCGATGGCCGCCGCACTAATGGCGAACGTTTTACCACTTACAATCCTAACGATCCGCGTTTAATCGACGAGTTGTTGGAATATGGCGTCAAAATCAAGGTGGAAAAACCGCGCGTAGGTTCGAGTTTAAGCCAGATGTTAATGTCTTGGGCACCGATGATCTTTTTTATCGGCTTGATGTTTTATTTCATGCGCAAACAGCAAATGGGCGGGCAGGGCGGTCAAATGGGTTTTGGCAAAAGCCGCGCCAAGTTGATGGCCGAAGATCAGATTAAAGTACGCTTCACCGATGTCGCAGGCGTTGAAGAAGCCAAAGAAGATGTCGTTGAAATGGTCGATTTTTTGCGGGATCCCGGCAAATATGAAGTGCTGGGCGGCAAAATACCGCGCGGCGTGTTGATGGTGGGGCCGCCTGGGACTGGTAAAACGCTGCTGGCAAGAGCCATTGCCGGTGAAGCCGGAGTACCGTTCTTTTCCATCTCCGGTTCCGATTTTGTCGAAATGTTTGTCGGTGTCGGCGCGTCACGGGTGCGGGATATGTTTGAACAAGCCAAAAAACGCGCACCGTGCATTATCTTTATCGACGAAATCGATGCGGTAGGTCGGCATCGCGGCAACGGCGGCATGGGCGGCGGTAACGACGAGCGCGAACAAACGCTGAACCAGTTGCTGGTCGAAATGGACGGTTTTTCCGGCAACGAAGGCATTATCGTCATTGCTGCCACCAACCGCGCCGACGTGCTCGATAAAGCCTTGCTAAGACCCGGCCGTTTCGACCGCCAAGTGCAGGTCGGTCTGCCCGACATCAAAGGCCGCGAGCAAATCCTAAAAGTTCATGCTGGCAAAGTGCCGCTGGCTGATGATGTCAATATCAATGATTTGGCGCGCGGCACACCCGGTTTTTCCGGCGCAGAATTGGCCAATCTGATTAACGAAGGCGCCTTGTTTGCCGCACGGATGAATCAGCGCGAAGTGACCATGAATAATCTGGACAAGGCGCGTGACAAAATGATTATGGGTGCGGAAAAACGCACGATGGTAATGAGCCGCGACGACCTGTTGATGACCGCTTACCACGAAGCCGGTCACGCCATTGTCGGCCGCATCGTACCTGACCATGACCCGGTTTATAAAGTTAGCATCATGCCGCGTGGCGGCGCGTTGGGTATCACTATGTTTCTGCCCGAACGCGACCAATACAGCGCCAGCAAGGACAAACTGGAAAGCCAAATTTCCAGCCTGTTTGGCGGCCGGGTGGCGGAAGCGTTGATTTACGGTAAAAACAAAGTCACCACCGGCGCCTCCAACGACATTGAACGGGCGACGCAATTGGCGCGCAACATGGTTACCAAATGGGGCTTGTCCGAGCGTTTAGGGCCGATGGATTACGGCGATAATGAGGGTGGTTATATGGGCCCGCAATCCAAGCCGATGTCGGAAAAAATGGCGCAAGTCATCGACGAGGAAATCCGCCAGATGGTTGATGTGAACTATCAACGCGCCGAGCAAATCCTCAAAGACCATATCGAAATTTTGCACAACATGGCGCACGCCTTGCTTGATTGGGAAACTATCGACAAATATCAAATTGACGAACTGATGCAAGGCCGCACCATTGCGCCGCCTGAGCCGGTTGTCGAAATGGAAGAACCCGTTATCAGCCACATTGCGCTGGATGATGGCGACAGCAGTAACAAAGCGGAAAAGCCAAAACTAACCGCTTAAACCTAAGGTAATGTGCACGGAGTTCAAAGCTGGCTACTATCCTTGGAATCATTTTTGCGCGTTACCTAGCCTATTTTGTCGGTGTTTGAACGCCGATTAATCCATCCTCCTCTATATGCCCTTCAACCTCCTGTACTTGTGAAGGGCATTTTTTTTTCATGGAGACAACACACATGAACACCCCGATTTTTAAACAAAAAACCATGCAATGGCTAACGCTGTTAATGGGCATTAATTTTAATATTGCCGTGGTTTTTCTGCTGATTGCCAGCGTGGTTTCCGCTACCGGCAGTTCAGCGATTTTCGACAATAATGCCGAACTTTACGGGCCATTAGCCAGCAATTTGCGCTTGATGCTGGTTTATCTGACCATAAGCCAATTTAGCGTTTACTGCTTTTGCAGTTATAGCCAAAACTACCGCCCATTAATGGCGGTTGGTGTGTTTTGGTTGACGCTGATGGGCGCCATTGATTTTTACGGCATGGTCAACCAGATTGTCATCGACGTCAATTACGACTGGCTATTTTTGTATTTGGGCGTATCCAATTTGCTGTACGGCGGCCTGTCTGCCATGCAACGCCATTATTTGCGCCAAGATACCAACAGACAGCGTTAGCCCGGTTAAATGCCCAGCGACCTTCCGTCTAATCAAAGGCTTGCCAGTTAGACCTTCCAGGTTTTTAAAACCTGGAAGGTCTGCTTAGGTGATTTCCGAAAAATAATATCCCCTGATGATCTTGGGCTGTGGAAAAACCGAGTCCACGAACATCACGAAAGCCACGAAAAAAAAAGCAGTGAAAATAATACCATTGTTTATTTTCGTATCGCTTGGGGATGCCTACTTTTTGGTTAAGCGTGGACAATTATTTGGGTATGCTCTTTTTCAGGAAATGGACTAACGGCGGTGTTGTCTATGTTGAGGCCGCAGCTTCGGCGCATGGTTCTGCCAGCGCGGCCTAGCTTCGTTTTTATAAGGGCGGTGGCTGGGTAAATTGGGTCTGTAATTTTTCTCATGGCGACTCGGTCTTGGATCCAAATAACCTCTTTCATAACGGTTCGGCCTCGGAGCCAAATAACGTCTTTCATAATAACGCGGGCTTGGGCCATAATAGTTCCGCTGCTCAATAATATAGCCGCCGCGATAAGCAGGGGCGGGATAATACACAGGCTGTCTCGGATAATGGACGCAGGCGGTGAGCAGCGACACAAAAACAATCAGTAATATTTTCTTTGCGCTTGAGTTCATGGTTATAGCCTGTGATAGTGATGACCTTAGCTAAAAGCATAGTGCCATATCTCTGAACAGTGAATGAACCGTTTAACCAACAGGATTAAAAATGCGATACCCCGTCATTGATGCGCACATCACCCCGGAAGGCCGTTTAGACGTATTGTCCAGAGCCGAAGTCACCAAATTGCTCGATACCAGTCAGGGCGGCTTGTACCAGCTGTTTCGCAATTGCTCGCTGGCGGTGTTGAATTGCGGCAGCACTATCGACGATGGCAAGGAGCTGTTAGAAAATTACCCGGATTTTGATGTACGCGTGGTGCAGGAACAGCGCGGCATTAAGCTGGAACTCAAAGCCGCCCCCGCCCATGCCTTTGTCGACGGCATCATGGTCAAAGGCATCAGCGAACATTTATTTTCGGTGCTGCGCGATATTATCTATGTCGGCGACGAAATCAATAACAACCCGAAAATTGATTTGAACAGCTCCGACGGCATCAGTAGCGCGGTTTTCCATATTTTGCGCAATGCCAATATTTTGCGGCCGATGACGCCGCCCAATCTGGTGGTGTGTTGGGGCGGCCATTCAATCAGCCGCATCGAATACGATTACAGCAAAGAAGTCGGCCACGAACTGGGCTTGCGCAGTCTGAACATTTGCACTGGCTGTGGACCGGGCGCAATGAAAGGCCCAATGAAAGGCGCGACTATCGGCCACGCCAAACAGCGGATAAAAAACGGCCAATATTTGGGCATCACCGAACCCGGCATTATTGCCGCCGAATCACCCAATCCGATAGTCAACGATCTGGTCATTATGCCGGACATTGAAAAACGCCTGGAAGCCTTTGTCCGCACCGGGCATGGCATCGTGGTGTTTCCCGGCGGTGCCGGTACGGCGGAGGAAATACTGTATATTTTGGGTATCCTGCTGCACCCTGATAATAAGGACATGCCGTTTCCGCTGATATTTTCCGGTCCTGCCAGTTCGGTGGACTATTTCAAGGAAATCGACCGTTTCATCGCCGGTACCTTGGGCGAAGCGGCGCAGCAGCGTTACCAAATCATTATTGATGATCCGAGACGGGTGGCGCGGCAAATGCTGGCAGGCATTAAAGAGGTGCGGCAATTTCGTAAAGAAACCGGCGACGCCTATTATTTCAACTGGCAGCTTACGATTGACCATGGTTTTCAGCAGCCGTTCATGCCCAGCCATGACAACATGAGAAATCTGGCGCTGCATAAAGATCAGGAAAATCATCAGCTCGCCGCCAACCTGCGCCGTGCCTTTTCCGGCATTGTTGCCGGTAACGTAAAAGACGAGGGCATACGCGCGATTGAACAACACGGGCATTTTGAAATTCGCGGCGATGCCGAAATTATGGCCTTGATGGATTCCTTGCTGGCCTCCTTTGTCAAGCAACAGCGGATGAAGTTGCCGGGGAAGGCTTATTTGCCGTGTTATAAGATTATTAAATAGTGTAAGAAGCTGCTCCCACATGGGAGCGACGCCTAGGCGATTTCCTGAAAAAACAGCCACAAATAATTGTCCACGAAAAACACGAAAAGCACGAAAAGCCAAAAGTAGGCATTTTCAGGCGACACGAAAATAAGCAAAGCTATTATTTTGACTGCTTTTTTTCGTGGCTTTCGTGATTTTCGTGGACTTTGTTTTTCTATAGCTTTCGATCATCATGGACATTTTTTTCTTAGAAATCACCCTACATCGCGACTAAAAATCAATAACCTATGAAAGTCATCCTGACCGAAAAACCCTCAGTCGCCCGCGACATTGCCAAATGCCTCGGCATCAACGGCAAACGCGACGGCTATTTTGAGGGCAACGGCTATCAAATCACTTGGGCATTCGGTCATTTGGTCGAGCTGAAAGAACCGGATGAATACAATCCGGCCTGGAAACGCTGGTCTTTGGACTCGTTGCCGATCATCCCCGAAGCCTTCGGCCTAAAAGCCAGAGGCGATGCCTCGGCGCAACAGCAGCTGAACACCATTAAACACTTGCTCAAGACTGCCGACGAAATCATCTGCGCGACCGATGCGGGGCGCGAAGGCGAGTTGATTTTCAGATACATTGTGTCCTGGGCGGACTGCGTATACAAACCGTTTAAACGCCTGTGGATCAGCTCGCTAACCGACGACGCGATACGCCAGGGCTTTGCCAAATTGCAGGACGGCCATGCTTACGACGGACTGTATCGCGCCGCCAAATGCCGCAGCGAATCGGACTGGATTGTCGGCCTGAATGCGACCCGGCTGTACACGCTCAAATTCGGCGGGCAAGGCAGTTTGTGGACGATTGGCCGGGTGCAAACGCCGGTGTTGGCGCTGATTGTGCAAAAAGATGCTGACATCAGTAATTTCATCCCCAAGGATTTTTGGGAGCTGCACAGCTTGTACCGCGATGTTGATTTTCAATATGTCGGCGGCCGTTTTGACGACAAAGCGGCGGC
>JBLRXA010000096.1:0-12605 GCA_047920955.1 Methylobacter sp.
TCAACGGAAAGCGAATTATCAAATGAATATGTTTGTATATGAAATTTGAAGCAGCTTTGGCTATCCAGGATTTATGCCAGTACGGACATTGCCATGAATCAAAAAAAACGCTTGGCTATTTTTGACCGTCTGGCCCTGGCGATACCGGAACCGACTACTGAGCTGCATTACAGCAACGCTTTCGAATTGCTGATTGCCGTGGTGTTGTCGGCGCAGGCCACCGATAAAGGCGTCAATAAGGCGACCGCCAAATTATTTCCCGTTGCCAATACGTCCGCTGAAATGTTGGCTTTGGGCGAAACCGGCTTGAAGGGCTACATCAAGACCATCGGCCTGTTTAACAGCAAGGCCGCGCACATCATCACACTGTGCCAACAGTTGCTGGACAAGCACGCAGGCCAAGTGCCAGAAACGCGGGAAGAACTGGAAGCACTGGCCGGGGTTGGCCGAAAAACTGCCAATGTCATCTTGAACACCGCCTTTGGTCAGCCTACCATTGCCGTGGACACGCATATTTTCAGGGTGGCCAACCGCACTGGCCTGGCGCCGGGTAAAAATGTGCTGGAAGTGGAGCGCAAACTGGATAAGGGTGTACCTAAACAGCATAAGAAAGATGCGCATCATTTGCTGATCCTGCATGGCCGTTATACCTGTATGGCCAGAAAGCCGCGTTGCCAGGGCTGTGTCATTGCCGATTTGTGCGAGTGCCGGCAAAAAAATATAGATACTGGCACGGCCTTGAATTAGGCCATTTCCTGAAAAGAACACGCCTAAATAAGAGCCCAAGAGCATTTTTCACCGTTATGCACACGTTTGTCCGAGAAAACGCCTGAAATTTCGGGTTGCCGATGTGCAGGGCTTCCAGGTTTTAAAAGCCTGGAAGCCCTAACCCGCCCATCAGAAATGTTTGCACGGCCTCAACCTTAACGTACAATTGCCAGTCCTTAAAACCATCAGACACAGCACTTAAAGGGATACTAAAATCATGGGGATACTCAGCATACTGCTCTGGACTCCGGCTGTCGGCGTCTTGCTGTTGATGTTAACGCCGGGGCAAAATAGCCAGCTTATCCGCTATATCACCCATTTGTTCGCCACGCTCACCCTGCTGCTAGTCTTCTGGTTGCTGCATAGTTATCAGGCAGAAAATGCCAACTTACAGTTCAACGAGTATTTCCCGCTAAACCCCAAATTGCACAGTGCTTATGCGCTTGGCGTCGATGGTTTGTCGATGCCGATGCTGGTGTTGGCGACTTTGTTGACGTCAATTGCCTTACTGGCCTCACTGACGGTTAGCAATGGCGTCAAGGGCTACCATATTTGCATGTTGCTGCTTGAGTTCGGCATGTTGGGGGTGTTTTTGGCGCAAGATTGGGCTTTGTTCTACATTTTCTGGGAAGTGACGCTTATCCCTCTGTTTTTTCTGATAGGCCGCTGGGGCGGGCCACGGCGCCATACCGCCAGCCTTAACTTCGTCCTGTACACGATGGGCGGCTCGATTTTCATGCTGATCAGTCTGCTGGCCATCAGCCAGTACGACCTTGAACACGGCGGTTCGTTGATGTCGTCGATGCACCAAGCGGCGCAAGACATGCCCCGTATTGAGCAGGTTTTGGTGCTGCTCGGTTTCATTATCGGTTTTGGCGTCAAGATGCCGATTTTTCCGTTGCACGGCTGGTTGCCGCTGGCTCATGTGGAAGCGCCCAGTCCAATCAGTATTTTGCTGTCCGGGATTTTGCTGAAAATGGGCGCTTACGGTTTGATCCGGGCGGTGGTGATGCTGCCGGAAGCGGCGAAAATAGTGCAACCGTTGCTGATTTCTTTAGGTTTGTTCGGCATGTTATACGGCGGTTTTTTGGCCTGGCGGCAAAGCGACCTTAAAGCGATGGTGGCTTATTCCTCAGTCAGCCACATGGGCATTGTCTTGCTGGGCATTGCTACTTTGAATGAGGCCGGCATGACCGGCGCGGTGTTGCAAATGAGCGCCCACGGCCTGATTGCCGGTGCGTTGTTTTTGCTGGTTGGCCTGCTTTACGAGCGCACCCATAGCCGTAATATTCAAGATTACAGCTCGCTGATTCAGGTGATGCCGCGCTTTACCTTGTGCATGACCTTAACCTTGCTGGCGGCGATGGGCTTGCCCGGCGCGGTCGGTTTTATCGCCGAACTGCATATACTGATCGGCGGTTTTAGCGTGTTTGCCGATGCCAGCATGGGTGTCGGCGTGATGGCGTTTTTTAGCGTCGGCGTGTTAATCGGTGCGGCTTACGGCATACGCACCATCAGCCTGTTATTTACCGGGCCGAGCAAAGCGGCCATGCAGCAGCTAAACGATTTAAACACGCCGGAGTTATTGGCGGCGGGCATATTGGTTGGCGGCATTGTCTTATTCGGCCTGATGCCGGCGCCGCTGCTTAACTTGTCGGCGGCGACCATCAATCAAATGAACCATTTGATTAGCCAGCGGATTTTGTAGCGATGGCGGCACAAAATAGAACGCAGAGATATGATAAAAATAGATAACAAGATGCAACAGCCATCGGCCTTACGCGAGCACATCGCCACCGCGCTACATCATCTCGATCATGTCCTGCCGGGGCAGGGGCCTATCCTCGATTTCGTGCATCACAATACTTTGCATGGTTTCCAGCAGTTGCCGTTTGAGCAGGCACTGGCCGAATTTGAAGCTTTGACCGGCATTTGCGGCTATCTTCCCGAGACGCAAAGCCGCGATTTTTACCGGCAGGGGCGTATTGACGAGGCCGATTTGTCGGCGGCATTTGCCCAGCGTCAGGATCTGCAGGCGGAACAAAGCGTTTGCGCTTTAGCTGATAAAAACATCACCCGCCTCGCCATTTACCGCATTGCCTTGTTATTCGATGTGCAGGCGGTTAGCGTCAGTCAGTTGAACTGGCACATTGAGGAATTGGCGGCACTGGAAGAGGCGCAGGACGATGTGCCTGAGCCGCTTTTGCAGCATTTGCTTGTTGATGGCGATGATGCTATCCGGTCGTTATGGGAAAGCATAACGACCAAGCTCGGTCTGGAACAGGCGGCACTGCATCCGGAAGCGATGCTGGATTTGTCGCTGGAGCAGGCTGAAGAGTGGCTGATGCAGGTTCAGCAAACTATCAATGTGGGAGCGGCTTCAGTCGCGACTGAAGCTGCTCCCACAACGCATCAGCACATGCAGCAACAAGCCGGCGCGGCGCTGGACAAATTGCTGGGCGAAGTCGGCGATACGCTCAGTTTACAGGGTTTTATCCGGGCATTAAGCGGTGTCGATATACTCGAAGCCGTGCGTTCGCAGTTGATACGCTTTTGTGCATCGGGATTGGATGAAGGGCTGGCGGCCTGGCCATTGCCCGAACGCAGCCGTTTAGGCCTGTATGCCGCCTGGCGGGCAACAGCGCAGTATGATGCCAACCCGTTTTTACATGAGTTGCCGGACTGGCAACAAATTATTGCTGAATTGCCAGACGATGCGGTCGACACCATTATTTTGCAGCTGCAACATCTGGACATCCCAGAAGCGCAATGGGCCGGTTATTTGCGCCGGTTGGCGCTGGAAATACCCGGCTGGTCGGGCTTGATTAATTGGCGGCAGCAGCATCCGAACTATCACACCGCCAATGACGCCGCGCCGACATTGGCCGATTATTTGGCGATACGGTTGACGCTGGACCGCTTGTGGCTGAACCAGGTTTGCCGCGACACCTGGAAAATCGAGGCCAAATTCGGCGCTATCCAGGGCTATTTCCGCAAAAACCTGTCCGAATTTATGGTGCGCAGCCGTTTGTATCAAGGCGACTTGCCGGAATATCTGGCGCACCGGGCGGAAACGCTGACCTTGCACGCCGGTTCCGAACGCTATGACCGCCGCGATTGGCAACAACTGGCCGATCTGATTTGGACCTGGCAGTGTAGCCCGATGGCAGATAAAAATATGCGTGGCGTCGGTTGCGCTAATGCGCAAAGCAATCCGAACAGCGCCCACAACAGCGGCTGGCGTTTGTTCCGTTTATGCCAGCATTTGGGGCTGAACGCGGCCGATCTGCAAGCATTGGATGGCAACGATTTGCAGGCGCTGTTGACGGCGCTGGATGAATTCACCCCGGTTGAGCGCAAGCACATCTGGTTGCTGGCTTACGAACATCATTATCGGGACGATTTGTTTCAGGCTTTGCGCGCCAACCATCAGCGCGGCGGCTGGCTTCAGCGCGTTAAACGCCCGGAAGCGCAAATCGTTTTGTGCATGGACGAGCGCGAGGAAAGTTTCCGCCGTCATTTGGAAGAATTGAATCCGGCCATCGAAACCTTGGGCGCGGCCGGATTTTTCGGCATTCCGATGAATTATAAAGGTTTGGATGCAGAGCACCTGACGCCGCTGTGCCCGATTGTGGTCACGCCGGTGCATGAAGTCGATG
The DNA here is from genome assembly GCA_047920955.1 of Methylobacter sp. Classification (GTDB taxonomy): domain Bacteria; phylum Pseudomonadota; class Gammaproteobacteria; order Methylococcales; family Methylomonadaceae; genus Methylobacter_A. Next base: position 4,428 of record JBLRXA010000096.1, read on the forward strand.
AGGTTGCCCAAGCCGGTTATGAAAAAACGCTGCTTAAACGCCAGCAAGGCCGACGCTTGAGCCAGCGTTTAGATTATCTGCGGCATCATAGCCTGCGCCGTAACCCGCTCTTAGCGCAGCTCGGCATTGCTTTGCTGGCGCCGTTTACGCTACTTGGCCTGCTTGGTAAAACGCTGTTGCCGTACTATCACAAACGGCTTGCCGACTGGCTGCATCAAGCCATTATCCCGCCGGTCGCCACCGCCTTGCAGTTGACCTCGACCGACACGGCAACGCCCGCGTCGGTGGAAAAGCCTAAGTTGGGTTTTACCGACGCCGAGCAAGCCGTGCGCGTGGCGGCGCTGTTACGCAGCATAGGCTTGACCGCCAATTTCGCGCCGATAGTGGCGCTGGCCGGACACGGTTCGACCAGCCAGAATAATCCGCACGAAGCCGCGCATGATTGCGGCGCTTGCGGCGGGCGGCAGGGCGGGCCGAATGCGCGGGCTTTCGCGGCGATGGCGAACCGGCCGGAAGTGCGTGGTTTGCTGGCGCAGCAAGACATCGTCATTCCCGACGACTGCTGGTTTATCGGGATGCAGCATGACACCTGCAACGATGCGATGGCTTGGTATGATGTGGATGCGCTACCGGCGTCAATGACCGAACCGTTTAAGCGTTTTAAAACCTGCATCGGCGAGGCGCAGCAACTATCAGCGCATGAACGTTGCCGCCGTTTTGCCTCGGCGGAAAACCCGCTTACGCCCGCCCAGGCTTTCCGGCATGTGACCTTGAGGGCGCAGGATTTAAGCCAGGTGCGCCCCGAATTCGGCCACGCCACCAATGCGGCGGCGGTGATAGGTCGCCGCTCAATGACGCAGGGGTTGTTTTTGGATCGGCGGGTGTTTTTGATTTCCTACGATCCAAGTCAGGATGCTGACGGCAGTATCCTCGAATCGATTTTGCTGACCGCAGGCCCCGTCGGTGCCGGGATCAATCTGGAATATTATTTTTCCACCATCGACAACGAGCGTTTCGGTTGCGGCAGCAAAATTCCGCACAACGTCACCGGCCTGTTTGGCGTGATGGAAGGCGCGGCCAGCGATTTGCGCACCGGTCTGCCGAAACAAATGGTGGAGATTCACGAGCCGATGCGCTTGCAGATTGTGGTTGAAGCAAAAACGGCGGTGCTGGAAGGCATTTATGCGCGCCAGCCCGCTTTGCGCGAACTGATTGCCGGGGGCTGGGTGCATTTGAGTGCTAAAGACCCGGACAGCGGCGACATTTTTATCTTCGAGCGCGGCAGCGGTTTTGTGCCGTGGCAGGCCGAAAGCAAAGAACTGCCGGTTGGCCTGAATTCGCCGGATTGTTACCGGGCGCAAACTCAGGCGGTAGCGCCGGTATTAATCAAACAGTGTGGGGTTGTGTAATGGATGCTGTTGTCATTTTACTGCCGTTATTGCCTTTGCTGGCCGCCGCTGCCATCGGCATTGGCCAGATTAACGGTGCGCTCAGCGGCGAGGCGGGCGAAAACACCACGGCTGATATTGCCGGTGGGGCGGCTATTATGTCTTGCCTGTTGGCGCTGATTTTGCTGGTTGCCGATCTCATGGGTAAAAACGTAGGGTCATTCAGTATCGGCCAATGGCTGGGCAGCGATACGCTGAACATTCGGGTAAATTTTATCACCAGCGGTTTTAGCGTGGCGCTGTCGGCACTGTTTGCGCTGCTGCTGTTTTTTGTCATGCACTTTTCGATACGTTACCTGCACAAAGAAGCGGGTTTTCACCGCTTCTTTTTTGTCCTCAGTTTGTTCGCGGCGGCGATGCAATTAGTGGTGTTATCGGGCAATGCGGTCGGTACCTTTATCGGTTGGGAATTGGCAGGACTGTGTTCGTATTTGTTGATTGCCTATACCTACCAGCGCCCGCTTGCCGCCGCTAACGCCACCCGCGTGTTTGTCACCAACCGTATCGGCGATGCCGCCTTTATACTCGGCTTAGGCTTAAGCTACGTATGGCTCGGCAGCGTCGATTGGGTGGTCATCAACGCGACAGCGGCGCAACTGACGCCGGGGCAGGCCGTGGTGATTGCGCTCTGTTTTGCCGCCGCCGCCTTTGTCAAATCGGCACAATGGCCGTTCACGCCTTGGCTGGCGCGAACCATGGAAGGCCCAACGCCGTCGAGCGCGGTATTTTACGGCGCGGTCATGGTACATGCCGGTGTCTACCTGGTCATTTTGTTGCAGCCGCTGTTTGAGCAGGCGCCGTTGATTATGGCCTTGCTCGCCATTACCGGCCTGTTGACGGCGGCCTATAGTTTTGTCGTCGGCCTGAGCCAAACCGACGTTAAAAGTTCGCTGATTTTTGCCACCTCCGCGCAATTAGGCTTGATGTTTTTGGCCTGTGGCTTGGGCTTTTGGCAACTGGCCGGCTGGCATCTTTGCGCCCATGCCGTCGTGCGCGGCTATCAATTTTTGAGCGCGCCGTCGTTGTTGCATCAGGTTCATGACAATCCGATAAAACCGGTAGCACCGGCCATTGCCAACTGGCGTATCGGCTATGTTGCCTCAATCCAGCGTTTCTGGCTGGATCAATTGGCCGACTGGGCGCTGGTCAAACCGGTACGCGGCCTGGCGCATGATTTGAGCTATTTCGACGACCATATCGTCGACGGCCTGATGGGCGGCAGTGCCCCAGCATTGAGCGCCATTTCGTCACTGGCGCAACTGGAAGAACAGCTGATTGGTGCGCATCTGGATAATGATTCCGATGATTTTGCCCAAGGCAGCGGTCTGGCGGGAAAGCTCACCGAATGGATGGCGGCGATCCTGCATTGGTTTGAGCATTATTTTGTGTTGCAGGGTGTCGGTAAAAACGCCCTCGATTATGGCCGCTGGCTGGGCCATATTGCCAATACTGTTGAAAAATCGGTGCTGAGGCCGCGCTATCTGGTGTTGTTTGTGTTGATAACCTTGTTGGTTGCGTTTTGAGTTGAATCCACGTAAACAGCCTCAATCATTAATGAGAATTTAGCTCGATGGATATTACGATTACCCACTGGTCGGCCTCGACGGCCTTCCCGCTGCTGACGACGCTGATGCTGGTGCCGTTGGCGGCCAGCATCGCCACTTTGCTGTCCCGCTCGATGAAGATGGCGCTAGGTTTCGGTTTCGCCGGTGCGCTGTTGACCTTGTTACTCAGCATCTACCTGTTGACGGTGTTCGACTCGACCAACCCCGGCATCCATTTGGGCGAACATTTCCATTTTGCCGGTCTTAGCTACCGCGTCGGCATAGACGGGACCAATATCTTGTTTATCCCATTGACCGCCGTGTTGACCTTGTTGGCCTTGATTTACACGCTGATTACCCGGCATGTGACCGACCGGCTGTTTATTGCCTGCCTGTTAGGTTACGAAACCATCCTCATCGGCGCTTTTACCGCGCTGAATGTGATGCAGTTCTGGCTGTGGTGCGTGTTGGAGCTGGTGCCGGTGGCGCTGTTGACAATACATGCCGGCACCGGGCAAAACCGGCGTTGGGTGGTGGTGCTGTTGCTGCAATACTGGGTGAGCGGTTTGCTGTTAACGCTGGCCGGTTTTTTGTTGCTGGCTTTCGGCCTGATCGATTCCAGCCATCCGCTGACTTTCGACTGGCTGACGCTCAAGCAAAACAACGCCTATTTGCATGATGAAGTGTTGATTTTTATCCTGCTGTTTTTCGGCTTCGCCATCCGTATGCCGTTATTTCCGTTTCATGGCTGGTTGCCAGTGTTGGCAGAGCAAGGCACCGTTGCCAGCACCGTGGTGTTTTTGGTGGGTCTGAAGCTAGGTATCTATGCGGCCATCCGCTTCATTTTGCCGATGGTGCCAGGCGTTGCCGAACAATGGGCCGGGTTTGTGGTGACACTGGGCCTTATCAGCATTTTTTACGGCGCCTTGCTGGCGCTGATGCAGGTCAATATCCGCCGCCTGCTGGCTTTTGCCGTGATCAGCCAAACCGGGATGCTGGTCATCGGTGCTTTTTGCTTTAACGCCAACGGCCTGGAAGGCGCCTTGTTGTTGTCAGTGGCTTACGGTTTGGCAATGGCAGGCATGTTGTTCAGCGTCGGCCTGATTTACGAACGCACCCGCACCGCGTTCATTCCGCGACTGGGCGGCCTGTTCGACACCAACGGCACACTGGCCTTGCTGTTTTTGCTGTCCGCGCTGAGTACCATGGTGATGCCTGGCACCACCGGTTTCGATGCCGCGCATTTGCTGGTCGAAGGCATTATTGAAGAATACGGCTGGCTAATGGCCATTGCCATTTTGGTCGGCAATTTGATGACCGCCGCGTTTTTGTTATGGGCTTTTCAGCGCATGTTTATGGCCGCGCCCAAACGCGCCGCGCAGCCTTACAGTTGCGCGCATCATCCTGTCAGAACCGAGCGCGTTATCGCCGCCATCATCTGTCTGCTGCTGATCGGCACCGGATTTTACACCACCCCGTGGCTAAATTTTATCGACCAGGATGCCGCCGCCATTGGCCGGCAATTTCCGATGCACGGCGCCCAAATGCTTATAAAGGACGGCGATGGTGAATAATCTCAACTTTCCCGTGTTAAGTCTGCTAATTTTGCTGCCTTTAGTGGGCGCGTTTGCAGTTGCCGTTATCCGCGACATCGGTTTGGCCAAGCCCATTGCGCTGGCGTTTGCCGTGCTGGAATTGATGGCCACGCTGGTTGTGGTGAACCTGTTTGATAACGATCTTGGCAGTCAATTTCAACTGCTTGAACGCCATGCCTGGATACCCAGCCTGAATATCGATTATCTGATTGGCGTCGACGGCATTGCGCTGTTATTTTTGCCGGTGTCGGCATTGCTGACGTTGATGGCGATTATCGCCTCTTGGAATACCGTGCAACATCAGGCCCGCTTGCATTTTGCCTTATTGCTGGCCTTAGAAGGCGTTACGCTGGGCGTATTTTTGGCGCTGGATATGGTGCTGTTCTTCTTGTTTTGGGAACTGACCTTGCCGCTGATTTTCTTTTTAATCAGCTTGTGGGGCATCGGTTCGGGGCGGCGTGGCGCGGCGATAAAATACACCTTGTTCATGCTGTTTGGCGGTGTGCCCTTATTGTTTGCCATTATCATGCTGGCGCTGAACCACGCCACGGCGACAGGCGGCAATATCCCGCAAGATTTGGCCTTTAGCCTGCCGGTGTTATTGGCAACGCCCGTGCCGGACGATTTGCAGGCCTGGGTGTTTTTATTGCTGCTGCTCGGTTTTGCCGTCAAAACGCCATTGGCGCCTTTCCACACCTGGCTGCCCACTGTCGCCATGGAAGGCCCGACGCAAATGACGGCGTTGTTAGTCGGCCTGAAACTCGGCGCTTTCGGCATCATCCGTTTTGTCATGCCGCTGGCGCCTTCCGCTGCGGTTGAATACAGCTGGGTGCTGGGCATACTCGGCGCCATCACGCTGGTGTACAGTGCGCTGATTGCCTTGCAGCAAACCAATTTGCGCCGCTTGCTGGCTTATGCCAGCGTCAGCCATGTCGGGCTTGTGATTGTCGGCATCGCCTCGTTGAATATGTCCGGCATTCAGGGTGCGATTTTTCAATTGCTCAACTTCACAATGATTGCCGGTTCACTGATGCTGGTGGCCGGTTTTATCCAGCACCGGCTGGGCAGCACCGAACTCATCCATTTGGGCGGGTTGGCCAGCGTCATGCCGCGCCTGACCTGTTTTTATTTTCTGTTCATGCTGGCCAGTATCGGCCTGCCCGGCACCAGCGGCTTCCCGGCGGAACTGTTGCTGATTATCAGCACCCTGCTGGCGCATCCGAGTATCAGCATTGCCGCCTTGCTTGGCGCCGTACTCAGCGCAGCCTATATGCTGTCGTTTACCCGCCGCGCCTTTTTCGGCCCGGTGCTCCGCGACAGCGTCCGGCAAGTGCAGGATTTGCGCCCCCGCGAATTGGCGGTGCTGTGCGTATCGGCCTTATTAATATTGAATTTCGGCCTTGCCCCCAACAGCCTACTGAAAACCAACCGCGTCGCTGCCGAAGCCTGGTTGTCAAGGCTGCTGGATCAGCCGGATATGCTCAATAGGGTTGCACGGAATTGAAGGCGGGGCGTGTAGTGTTGATATTTTCCAAATGCCCCAGGTACTGGCTATTTTAAAACCAGACACTAAAGCTGCGGTCTAATTAATTGGGCGCGTTACGGTAATTTCACGCCCTGCTTCATGTGCCTGTTTGCCAAATAGGGGGTGTTGTATGTTATATTATAACATCACACTTAAACACCCAATACATGCCATGCAAACTCAACAATTACCCGTCACTGTGCTATCAGGCTTTTTAGGCGCGGGCAAAACCACGCTGCTCAATCACATTCTCGCCAACCGCGAGGGCTTAAAAATAGCCGTGATCGTCAATGACATGAGCGAGATCAATATTGATGCGGCGCTCGTCAAAAACGAGTTTGCGCTCAATCGCGCCGAAGAAAAACTCGTGGAAATGAGCAATGGCTGCATCTGCTGCACACTGCGCGAAGACTTGCTGGTGGAAGTCGGGCAACTGGCCAAGGAAGGCCGATTCGATTATCTGCTGATTGAATCGACCGGTATTGCGGAACCCATGCCGATTGCCGAGACCTTTACCTTTAGGGATGAAGACGGCGTCAGTTTGTCGGATATTTCCAAACTGGACACCCTGGTGACGGTGGTCGATGCGGTTAATTTCATGCGCGATTATTTGGACGCGCAATCGCTGAAAGACATCCATGCCGAGCTGGGCGACGAGGATGAACGCAATATCGCCGATTTGCTGGTGGAGCAGGTGGAGTTCAGTAATGTGATTCTGATTTCAAAAGCCGATTTGGTGTGCGGCGACGAGCTGGCTAACCTGACCGCCATTTTGCACACCCTGAATCGCGATGCCGAAATCATCCCGATGGTTATGGGGCAAGCGCCACTGCAGAAAATCATCAATACCGGACGCTTCAATTTCGAACAGGCTGAACAAGCGCCGGGCTGGCTGCAAGAAATGCGCGGTACGCATAAACCCGAAACCGAGGAATACGGTATCGCCAGTTTTGTTTACGCCGCCCGCAAGCCGTTTCACCCTGAGCGTTTTTACGATTACCTGCATCGCGACGATTGGAACAACGGCACTTTGCTGCGTTCCAAAGGCTTTTTCTGGCTGGCCTCGCGGCCCGAATGGGTCGGCAACTGGTCGCAAGCAGGCGGCACCCTACAACATGGCTGCGCCGGACGCTGGTGGGCGTCGGTGCCTGAATCGGAATGGCCCGAGGATTATGTCGCGGATATTCGCGCTAACTGGCAAGCCCCTTTTGGCGATTGCCGGCAAGAACTGGTCTTTATCGGTCAAAACATCGATGCCGATAAAGCGTGCCGGGAATTGGACCTGTGTTTGCTGACTGATGATGAATTATCGGCCGGTAAGGACGTATGGCAAACCTACCGGGATAATTTCCCGGAGTGGTTGGTTGATGAACAGTCTTGATCGCACTGTTCATGCCATTGGCGCAGGCCTGTTAATCAGCTTGGGGGTGTTGTCGCCGTGGTTTAAAGACCCGCGTTTAAAACGCATGGCGTCGCATTTAATCGCTGTAGTGGTTGGCGTGTTATTGGCGGATGCGGTATTGCATTTGCTGCCAAATGCCATTGCCAAATTCATTTACGGCGCACACCGGTAAATTGCTCCCAAAAGAATCTCCGAGCCCAATCTGTTTGGGCAAACTGCAATTTTCGCCTTCGGCTGCATGCAGTCGATTATTATTCTGGAACGTTTTTTATTCAATCAATGAGGACAAACATGGTTGCCAGCGCACAACACTTAACCACACCGCTTTATTCTGAAGCTTACTTGTCCGATGACTTGGCCGATTTGGCCCAAATCTACCAACCCGGCATCAATCTTTGTTTGGTGGAGCGTCAAGTCGATAACGAGTTGAACGGCTTTGTCGGGCATTTATTAAAGCTTCCCAATCCAATCGGTTTTGTCGAAAGTATTGACTTTGCATCGTTTAATTTTTTTGCTTTGTTGCCGCACACCGGGCACTTGCCGGGTTACCGGGCATTTTGCAAAGATGTGGCCGCTTTAACGGCGCTTTATTGCGATTTATTCGAGTTGAAGCGTGTCGGCTTGCGTTTGCATACCTTGGATCATGCCATGTGCCCCAAATTTC
>JBLRXA010000097.1:0-12524 GCA_047920955.1 Methylobacter sp.
AGCCAACAATCTGGTGCCTCGCTGTTTAAGCATACAGAAATGCCATGTAGTTTTATTCCAACACAATTTATTTCTGTTGATGAATTGGCCAAAGAATGGGACAAAATAGTTTTTACTGAGCACGAAGAATTTATTAGAAAAGCTATGCGTATCATTTTGCCAGACTTTGAAAACTTAGCTTTTATCGGCGAACGGTCTAAGCGTTCAGCTAAGGTTAAATTGACTAATATGTCTCGCCCCGTCCCTCTTAAAAGCCTGGGTGACGGCATGATTAGAGTTTTACAATTAGCCTTAAAATTAGTCTCAGCCAAAGGTGGCTTTTTACTCATCGACGAGTTCGAAAACGGCCTGCACTACAGCACCCAAGAAAAGGTTTGGGCATTGTTATTTGAAATGGCAGAGCGATTAGATATTCAAGTTTTCGCCACCACCCACAGCTGGGATTGCATTGAAAGCTTCACCAAAGTCGTTATCGCCAACGAAACAACAGAAGGCGTATTGTTTCGGATGGGTAAAAGCGCGAAAACCAGCAATCGCGGGCAAATCATCGCCACTGTTTTTGACAAAGACAGTCTTTATAGAATGACCCAAGCCGACATTGAGATACGGTAATGGCAAGAACATCGACAACCGTGAATTCAAGCCATGTTCTGTTGGTTGAAGGTGAAGGCGATAGAGGTTTTTTTGAGCAAGTTTGCAAGTCGCTTTCGTTAAATCCTGCCATTAAAGTTGCCCCGCCGAAAGACTATCAGACAGACTATGAAGAACCGTTACGCAATAGCAAACAAGGCGTTTTAAATCTGCTGGACGATTTATTAAATGAATTACTGGATGAAGTAGCACCTACCCAACGACTGGCTATTATCATTGATGCCGATTATGAACAAAAACAGGGATTGGGATACCAAAAAACAATTGAACAAGTTAGCAAAATTGCCGCAGACTATGATTTCAGTTTGACAGAAAACCAAGCAGGCGGTTTGTGCTTTAAACACAGCGATGGGCTTGCTGAATTCGGTTTGTGGGTAATGCCTAATAACCGGACGGACGGCATGCTGGAAGATTTCATTAAAACCTGCGTAACACCAGACGAACAATCATTGTTTAATCATGCCGCCCAGACGGTACAGACAGTCCCCGAACCCAAGAAATTTAAGCCACATCATTATTCCAAAGCCGAAGTTGCGACGTGGCTGGCATGGCAAAAGCCGCCAGGACATGGGCTTTATTATTCTGTTAAAGATAATTTGCTGGACACCAACCATGCCCTCTTCCAGGAACTGGAACAATGGCTAAAAAAGATTTTCATTTGAACCCATCAAACCAACCTCAATAGCCCATGTCTGACATATCTATTCTAAAACTCAACGCCGCTTCGCCCGATTTCGACCAGCAATTAAAAACCCTGCTGGCCTTTGACGAAACCGACGATCTGGACATTCACCAGCGCGTTCTGGCGATTATTGCCGATGTGCGCAACAACGGCGATAAAGCGGTTATTGACTACACCAAGCGTTTCGATAACCGACAAATAACAGCCGCCGCCGAATTGGAATTATCGCCGGAAGCCCTTAAATCAGCCTGGAACAGCTTACCCACCGAACAGGCGCAAGCACTGCAAACCGCTGCTGAGCGTGTCCGCGCTTATGCCGAACGCCAGAAAATGGAATCGTGGCAATACACCGAAGCTGACGGCACTGTACTGGGTCAAAAAATCACCCCATTAGACCGCGTTGGCCTTTATGTGCCGGGCGGAAAAGCCGCCTATCCATCGTCGGTATTGATGAATGCGATACCCGCTAAAGTCGCGGGCGTTGGTGAATTGATCATGGTGGTGCCCGCGCCCGGCGGCGAAACCAATGAACTGGTGCTGGCGGCGGCTTATCTGGCCGGTGTCGACCGCGTGTTTACCATCGGCGGCGCTCAGGCCGTGGCTGCCTTGGCTTACGGCACCGAAACCATTCCGGCGGTTGCGAAAATTGTCGGCCCCGGCAATATTTATGTAGCGACCGCGAAAAAACTGGTATTCGGCCAAGTCGGTATCGACATGATTGCAGGGCCTTCTGAAATCCTGATTATTTGCGACGGCCAAACTAATCCTGACTGGATTGCAATGGACTTGTTCTCGCAGGCGGAACATGACGAAAATGCGCAGTCTATTTTAATCAGCCCGGATGCTGCTTATCTGGATGCGGTTGAGCAAAGCATCAACAAGTTATTGCCGACTATGGAACGCGCCGAGATTATCAAAACTTCGCTGACGACGCGCGGCGCGTTGATTAAGGTCGATGATTTAAACCAAGCCGCCGAGGTGGCCAATATTATCGCGCCGGAACATTTGGAACTGTCAGTTGCCGAGCCGGAAGCGCTGTGCGCAAAAATCCGCCATGCCGGCGCTATTTTCATGGGTCGTTATACTGCCGAAGCCTTGGGCGATTACTGCGCGGGGCCTAACCACGTGTTGCCGACATCCAGCACTGCGCGTTTTTCATCGCCGCTGGGTGTTTATGATTTTCAAAAACGCTCCAGCCTGATCAACTGCTCAGCAGCCGGTGCCGATACACTGGGCAAAACCGCGTCGATATTGGCGCGTGGCGAAAGTCTGACCGCTCACGCACGCTCGGCGGAATATAGAATAAAACAGAATTAAGCCAAACCTAATGATCACTAACAAACTAACGGGGGCAATATGAGCGCCACTAGCATTACCCTTCATACCGATACCGAGTTGATTGACAAAGTCGCCGCGCTGGCTACTGCAATGGACTGCTCCCGCAACAAGCTTATTGAAGATGCGTTAAGGCAATATGTTGAAACTCAAGCAGAGCAAATTGCAGGCATTAAGGAAGCCATTATCTCTCTCAACGACGGCGGTGGTATAGCGCATGAGCAAGTCATGGCCGAGATGGAGGCTTTGTTATCCGGTAGCGATGGCAACTATTGAAAATCATCTAGTCACCGCAAGCCCGAACTGATCTTCGGGAAATCTATCTCCACATTCTGCCGGATAGCCCAAAAGCCACAAGAGCACAGCATGAGCGCATCCGCACGGGTGTTCTGCTCTTAGCCGATAATCCCCAAATGGGGCGCTCCGGTCGTGTGCCGGGTACTCGGGAAATGGTCGTGTCAGGAACGCGTTATATAATTCCCTACTGAATTTCTCAAGGCACATTACAAATACTCCGGGTTTATCACACTGCGCGACAATGGCCGGAAGCTTTTGAATAAGTTATGCAAACAAGACAAACCACACAAAAATCATCCCTATGCCCAATTCTTACACCACAAAATTAAATATAGCTAGCGGCAAAGTCGATCTCAGCCACGGCGGTGGTGGCCGCGCCATGGCGCAGCTGATCGACGAGTTATTCATCAAACATTTCGATAACGACCTGCTCAGGCAACGCAACGATCAAGCCCTATTTAACGTAGCAGCAGGGCGGCTGGTCATCAGCACCGACGGCCATGTGATTTCGCCGTTGTTTTTTCCGGGCGGCGACATCGGATCATTAGCGGTGCATGGCACGGTCAACGATGTCGCTATGTCCGGCGCACAGCCTTTGTATTTGGCGGCAGGTTTTATTTTGGAAGAAGGCTTTCCGCTCGCCGATCTGGAAAAAATCGTCATCAGCATGGCCGCTGCCGCCAAACACGCGGGTACACCTATCGTCACCGGCGACACCAAAGTGGTCGAACGCGGCAAGGGCGACGGCGTCTTTATCACCACTACCGGCGTCGGCATCGTGCCGGAAGGCGTCAATATTTCCGGCGACCTGGCACAAGCAGGCTGTGCGATTTTGCTCAGCGGTTCGATTGGCGATCATGGCGTGGCGATCATGGCCGGGCGGGAAAACCTGCAATTCGACACCACGATTGTGTCCGATTCCGCCGCGCTGAATTCTCTGGTTGCCGATATGGTCAGCGCCGCGCCCGAAAGCATCCGTTGTTTGCGCGACCCGACCCGTGGCGGCTTGGCGACCGCCTTGAACGAACTGGCGCAGCAATCCGGCGTCGGCATGGTCATCGATGAAACGCAAATTCCTATCAAGTCCGAAGTCAAAGCCGCCTGCGAAATTTTGGGTTTAGACCCGCTCTATGTCGCTAACGAAGGCAAACTGGTGTGTATCTGCACCGCTGCTGCCGCCGAAACGCTGCTGGCGGTGATGCGTCAACATCCGTTAGGCCGCGATGCCGCCATCATCGGCGAGGTGATTAACGATGAACATCATTTTGTGCAAATGACCACCGCGTTCGGCGGACGGCGCATTGTCGATTGGCCGGTCGGCGAGCAGTTGCCGCGTATCTGTTAATGTCTGGCCGGTCAATTCGGGTTCGCGGCATTGTGCAAGGCGTCGGCTTTAGGCCGACGATTTGGCGGCTGGCCAAGCAACAGCAACTGACCGGCGCGGTCTGGAATGACGCACAAGGCGTGATGATTCATGTCTTCGGCAACGCGGAAAACATCGAGACTTTCATCCAACAAATACCGCTACAACTGCCGCCGCTGGCCAAACTCGACAGCCTCGAAGTGAAAACACTGGATGAGCCGACACAGTACGATGATTTTCGTATCATCGCCAGCCATTCAGATGATAGCGTACAGACGCCGATTACTGCCGATGCCGCCACCTGCCCCGCTTGCTTGGCCGACATCGCCGATCCCGACAACCGCCGCTATCGCTATCCGTTCACCAACTGCACCCACTGCGGGCCGCGTTTGTCGATCATCCGCACTGTGCCTTACGACCGCTGCCACACCAGCATGGCGGCATTTCCAATGTGCCCGCTGTGCCAACAAGAATACGACGATCCTGCCGACCGCCGTTTTCACGCCCAAGCCAACTGCTGTCCGGCTTGCGGCCCCAAAATTTGGCTAGAAAATAGCCACGGCCAGCAACTTGATTGCGCCGATCCGCTCACGCAAGCCGCCGAATTAATCCAGCAAGGCTATATCATCGCCATTAAAGGCTTGGGCGGTTTTCATTTGGCCTGCAACGCTTTGAATGCCGATGCCGTCAACCGGCTGCGCGAACGCAAACGCCGTTATGCCAAACCATTTGCGTTAATGGCTAACGATGCCGCCATGATTGCCCGCTATGCGCACATCAGCGCACAAGAAAACCAAGCCCTGCACGACAAAGCCGCGCCGATTGTGCTGCTAAAAGCACACGGCGCAACGCTGGCTCCCGGCGTCGCGCCGGACGATGACAAACTCGGTTTCATGCTGCCCTACACGCCGCTGCACACGCTGTTAATGCAGGCCTTGGACGCGCCTATCGTACTGACCTCCGGCAATATCAGCGACGAACCGCAATGCACCAGCAACGACGAAGCGTGCGATAAATTAGCCGATATTGCCGACACTCTGCTGCTGCATGACCGCGACATCGTCAACCGCTTGGATGATTCGGTGATGCGGCTGATGGCCGGAAAAATGCGCCTATTACGCCGCGCGCGCGGTTATGCCCCTGAAGCGCTAGCGATAAAAATGGGCGCAACACCTAAGTCGCGGCTAAAAATACTGGCCACAGGCGCAGAACTCAAAAACAGCTTTTGCCTGCTGAACAACGGCCAAGTCATCGTCAGCCAGCACATCGGCGATCTGGAAAACGCCGCCGTCCAACGCGATTACCGCAACGCCATCGAACTGTATAAAAACCTGTACCGCTTCGAGCCGGACCACATCGCCGTCGATCACCATCCCGGCTATTTATCGACGCAATACGGCCAAACGCTGGCCAAGGCCAACTTGGTATCGATTCAACACCACCATGCCCATTTAGCCGCCTGTCTGGCCGAACACGGCATCAATCTGGATGCGCCGCCGGTCTTGGCCGCAATTTTCGACGGCTTAGGCATGGGCGAACACGGCGAATTATGGGGCGGCGAATTCCTGTTAGCCGATTACAAAAACTGTACCCGGCTCGGCCATTTCCAGCCTATCGCCTTGCCCGGCGGCAGCCAAGCCATGCGCGAACCGTGGCGCAATACTTATGCACAACTGCTGCATTATTTCGACTGGCAAACCCTGCAACACGATTATGCCAAGCTGGACATCATCAAATTACTCAACGGCAAACCGCTTGCAACAGTGTCCCTGATGATCCGCAAAAACCTCAACTCGCCGCCCTGCTCGTCCTGTGGCCGCTGGTTTGACGCCTTTGCCGCTGCACTCGGATTGCATAGCGAACAGGTTGCTTACGAAGGCCAAGCCGCGATTGCGCTGGAAATTCTGGCAACGCCGCTGTTCGCGGCTGAACAGCCCTACCCGCAAGCCTGGTCAATCAACCAATCGGTGCTAAATTGGCAAGATTTGTGGCAAGCGGTGCTGGACGATTTAAACAGCGGCGTCGATAAAGCTAACATTGCCGCCCGCATCCACCACAGCCTGATTGCGGCCAGCGTCGACTTGCTGAACCAACTTAGCCGCCAAACCGGCACCGACACTATCGTCCTCAGCGGCGGCGTCTTTCAAAATAAGCTGCTCCTAGAAGGCGTCAGCGAACAGTTGCAGCAACAGGGTAAAAGCGTGTTAATCCCGCAACACTATCCCATGAACGATGGCGGCCTGGCCTTAGGCCAAGCCCTGATTGCAGCGGCACGAAGCCTTTAACCCATCCGCATGATTTCAAAAGTTGCCATTGGGTCACCATAGAGACTATGAAAGTATTCCAAATCCCAGCGATTCTCAAGTCGTCTGGCGTGGCGGTTTTTTTCGAAAATACAGTTTTTCTCGTATGGCCGCCCATTTTTATCAGAATGGTTACTTACGACCTGATTAACGTGGAGACAGTCAATGAATATTAAGCCCATCCGTAACGATGACGAATTAAAAGCCGCGTTCCAGCGTCTGGAAATAATTTTTCAAGCGGAACCCGACACAGCCGAAGCCGACGAAATGGAAGTGCTGGTTATACTTTAGAGTGGTAATGGATGCGGAAAATCTGAACATAAGTCACCATATAAAACAAGGACTACAGAATTTGAAAACCCGCAATTTAGGCCGCTTGGAGTATAATACTTAATTCAGGCATCTAAAAACGTTAGCCAGGTAGGGGGCGCATCGCGCCCCATTTCGGTGCCTAATCATAGGGAATTCTTTGATCTCCAAAAAACGCTTGTTCGTCGGAATGTTTAAAATAATCAGGGCATTTTGATATTTGTAAATGGGGCGCGATGCGCCCCCTACCTGGCTGAAGGCCTATTTATACTATCTGCCTTCCAAAAGTAAATAACAGGAAAAACCATGAAAAATAAACTCCTTCATGTCGCAATCTCAGCATTATTGTCCAGCAATGTGACTGTCGCGCATTCTGCAAGCTACCAAAATACAGCCACAGGCGGCGTCATTAATCTCGATAATATCGCGATTGACAGTGATACCACGGCTTCGGCTGTTTTAGTCGCGCTAGATGGCAGCAGTTTACATGGCGGGCAAATTTATCAATTGACGAGTATTGGCAATGCGGTTGGCAATCAAGATAGCCGCTTTACCAGCATCGACGGCAAGGTCATTATCCCGAACCTGGTGCAGGATGAATTTACGCGCTATAACGTCACGATGTTGTTGACCAAAGCCGCGCCGAACACCCCGATGGAATTCACAGTAGTCGAGTTAACTACCAAATCGTTTTCTGACGGCGCGGAAGTCGAAGTTATTTTCAATCAGGGGCCGAAAGGGGACGAAGGGTCACAAGGCCCAACCGGCGAACAAGGCCCAACCGGCGCGCAAGGCCCAACCGGCGAACAGGGCCCAACAGGAATTGCAAATTGCCGTGTATTCGCTTGTGATCGGCTTCGGTCAACTGAATTTCACCGGCTTGATGTTTTTGCAATAGGGCTTCATTGGCGGTCTTGCTTTGGTCAAACCGCCCCGTCCAGTAGGCAGCCACGGCCAATTCATCCAGCAGTTTCCAGCGATAGACATCAGGGTTGACAAATAATATGTCATCGGGCATCGGAATGCGCAGACCTGTTTCGGCAAACAAATACGCCAAGTGGTAATGCTGTTGTTGGCGGCAATACGCGGCCAAACCATGTAGGGACTCGGCGCGAGCCGGACGCAGTTCAAACGCTTTGTGATAGGCTTCGACTACCAGCGCATAAGGATAATTCAGTTGCGCGGCAAGTTGGGCCGCCTGTAATTGCGCAAAAAAGGTTTCTTCAGCCCAGCCCGGCATGTTTGCCCGTTTCAAATAATGCCGATAAGCCTGTTCCGTATGGCCGGCATCGCGATAAGACTGCGCCAGGTAAAACTGGCTGCGGGCATCCTCTGGATTGGTTTTCAGCTCGTCTTCAAGCAAAGCCGCATCACGCAGGAATTTCTGTTCATCACTTAGCCCACGCGAGCGTACCCCTTCACCCGCATGATAGATAATCCAGGGCGTTTCCAAATGCCTGCGTTGATCAGGGCCTGCACGATGCTCTAAGTATTCATGGACAACGCCGCGCCAACGCCATGAGTTTTGGCTGATATCGATGAGATTGGGCAAACTATAACGAATATCCGCATGATGTTTTTTTAAACAATAGGTCACGCCGGGTTGGAGATGATGGTGAAAACCAGCGTCTACGCCCGCCAATTCTTCATCCGCGTCAATCAGCAACAACCAGCCGTCACGGCGACGTTGACACGCATGCTCCAGCGCCAAGTTACGGTTGACGCCAAAATTAACCCAAGGCTCGCTGATGATTTCGCCGGAAATGCCATAGTGCGCCATCTGTTTCTTGATGAATTCAGGCGTACCATCGGTAGAGCCGGTATCGATAATCACATAATAATCAATAACGTCCTTGACCGATTGCAACAGCCTGCCTAAAACCGGCGTTTCATTTTTAACGATCATATTGAGGCAGATAGTAGATGCGTACATAGTATGAACCATACTTGTTTACCCATCGCAGATCAACTACGGCATCTTGGTGGTGGCATCTCGGTAAAATCTGCGACAAACAACCAAGCTGGACGGGTTTGCAACCCCGTCCGAAATGTTTAAATACGTCGAAAACTTACAAAACGTGAGTTATGTAGAGTGCGCACATGACTATTTCCTGAAAAGAGCATACCTAAATAATTGTTGCTATCGGTCGAATCGGTGTTTCCGGCAAACATTGCCCAAACTCGCCGGAAACGCCACCCCGCGCTACGCGCTTGGATGGTCTTATTCCTGCCTACGTTTGATCGCTACGCATAAGTCGGCGCAAATGCCTGTTCAGGGTTTGCCACCGGGCCGTCGCCAGACCAATACGGCGACAATTTGCGCAAGGTTGCCACAATGCCGGGCATCACTTCGATGACTTTCTCCACTTCCGCCATCGTGTTGTAGCGCGAGAAAGAAAAGCGGATGGTGCCGTGCGCGGCGGTGTAGGGAATGTCCATGGCGCGCATGACGTGCGAAGGTTCCAACGAGCCGGAAGTACAGGCCGAGCCGCTCGATGCGGCGATACCGGCTTTGTTCAGCAGCATCAAAATTGATTCGCCTTCGATATATTCAAAAGCAATGTCGGTGGTGTTCGGCAGGCGGTTGTACAGGTCGCCGGTGACGAAACAATGCGGAATCTGCTCGATAATGCCTTGCTCCAAGCGGTCGCGCAGGGCTTTGACTTGTGTGTTTTCATATTCGATAAACTGCAACGCCAGTTCGCAGGCTTTGCCCAGACCAACAATGGACGCGGTGTTTTCAGTCCCTGCCCGTCTGCCGCGCTCTTGGTGGCCGCCGCGCAATAAAGGCCGATAACGGGTGCCGCGACGCAGGTATAAAACGCCGATGCCTTTGGGCGCATGAAGTTTATGTCCCGACAATGACAGCATGTCGATTTTGGTGTCCTGCACCATCATCGGAATCTTGCCGACCGCCTGCACTGCATCGGTATGGAACATCACGCCAGCGGCATTGGCCATCTCCGCCATTTCCGCAACCGGGAAAATCGTGCCGGTTTCGTTATTCGCCCACATCACCGAAACGATTGCGACTTGCTCGGACAGCAGGCGTTGATAAGCGTCCAGTTTGATGCGCCCGGCTTTATCGACCGGCAGGCGGTGAATGGTGTAACCCTCTTTTTCGAGCTGTTCGCACACATTTAAAATTGCCGGATGCTCGACCGTGGTGGTGATGATTTCTTTCCTGTTCGGCTGCGCTTTGATGGCGGACAAAATCGCGGTGGAGTTGGCTTCGGTGCCGCACGAGGTGAAAATAATTTCGGAATCGTGTTCGGCACCAATCAAGGCTTGCACCTGTTGCCGCGCCTGCTTAAGCCCACGCGCCACGCCGTCGGCGAATTTATGAATTGATGACGGGTTGCCGTATTGCTCAAGGAAATACGGGATCATTACATCAACCACCGCCGGATCGACTTTGGTGGTGGCATTGTTATCCAAATAAATATCAGTCATCACGCCACCTCTATATTGACCAGTTTTTTCATTTCAGATGCCGGGACGACTTTGATAAATTCGCCCATCACTTCCATCAGCCGTTGTTGAATACCGGCAATGGTCATCGCCGCCATTTGGCAACCGTTGCAGGCGCCGGTCATATTGACGTAAGCGGTATTGCCGATGACTTCGACCAATTCCACGTCGCCGCCGTCGGCCATCAATGCCGGTCTTAGCGACTCCAGCACTTCTTCGATTTTTTTGATGCGTTGCAGATTGGTCAACGGCGCTTTCACCGCTTCAACGGTTTCAGGCGTACCGGATTTTTTGCTGCCTTCAGGTTTTGAACACACGCTGGGATCGAATTTCTCCCCTTTTTCCGCCAACACTTTTTCCAGAATCGCTTCGATGTCTTCATGGCACGCCGCGCAACCGCCGCCCGCTTTGGTGAAGTTAGTGACGTCTTCAACGGTGCGCAATTTATTCGCCCAAACCATTTCTTCAATCATCACGGCATCAATGGCGAAACATTTGCAGATCAACGCGCCTTCTTCATGATCGTCTTTCCATTCTTCGCCGCGATAGTTAGCTATCGCCGCTTGCAAGGCTTCGCGACCCATCACCGAACAGTGCATTTTTTCCGGCGGCAAGCCTTCGAGCTGGTCGGCAATATCCTGGTTGGTCACTTTTAATGCTTCATCCAGCGTCATGCCTTTGATGATTTCGGTTAACACGGATGACGACGCAATCGCCGAGCCGCAGCCGAAGGTTTGAAAGCCGGCTTCAAGGATGATTTCGCTGTCGTCATCGACTTTTAAAGTCAAACGCAAGGCATCGCCGCAACTGATGGAACCCACTTCGCCGGTGGCGTTAGCATCGGCGACCGCACCGGCATTTTTGGGGTTGAAAAAATGTTCTTTAACTTTGTCTGAATAGTCCCACATGGCTTTTTCCTCGGATTAGGTTTGCTGGTGCGTTAGAGCAGCATGTAGGGTGGGCAACGCTTTTCTGCCCACCTTTTATCGCGTCCCGGTGGGCAAAAAAACCTGCCCACCCTACAAATTAAGAACAGGTTTTAGTTCCACTGCCTTCGCTACTGGTATTAAACGAAGTGCCGCAAGCACAACTTTTAGCCGCGTTAGGGTTGGTAAACTTAAATCCCGAACCGTCGATGGTGTCGAGAAAATCAACCGACATGCCGTCTAGCATCGGCAAACTGGTCGGGTCGATAAACACCTTCACCTCGCCGCAATCAATGACGGTATCTTCCGGCGTTTGGCTGCCTTCGAGTTTTAGGCCGTATTGGTAACCTGAGCAGCCGCCGTCGGTGACTTCTATGCGCAAACCGGCTGTTGGCGTTTCCGAACCGGCGATAAAGCGGCCGACGGCGCTAATGGCGTTTTCTGTTAATGTAATCATTTTTATGCACTCCTAAGTTTGTGGCATCGTTCTTGTTAATAACTAAAGCAACCTGTATGCCATATCGTTGTTTAGTAAGTAACTGCTTACTTAATCAAGCTGTTAAATAAAGTAGCCACACAATAAGCAATGTATTAGCAAACGGGTTTCAATGACATAAGCAGCCGACAATGTAAGGTTTGCTACAAAATGAAAGAGGAATTGAGATGAATGTAGAAAATTTGGATTTGGGCGATGTCGTTTATGCTGCAAAAACGATTACAGATGATGGTTCGATACCCGGTGGCAACGAAGGCGAGATATTGGCCGAAGCCGGGACGCGTGGCGTTATCACCATGATTGGCCATGTCGAAGAAGAGCCGGATCGCAGCGTTTTTCTGGTGCGCTTTGAGGATGAGGAAATGAATTTGGGCAATCCGATCGGCTGCTGGGTTGATGATTTGGCGGTTGAACCTAAGCAGGTTAATTAAACCTGAGCTCGGGATAAGGAAAACATTTAAATTCATGTTTTTGTAGGGCTTCAACAACGTCATTCCGGCAGGGATGCCGGAA
Source organism: Methylobacter sp. (assembly GCA_047920955.1). Classification (GTDB taxonomy): domain Bacteria; phylum Pseudomonadota; class Gammaproteobacteria; order Methylococcales; family Methylomonadaceae; genus Methylobacter_A. The sequence continues at coordinate 12,347 of JBLRXA010000097.1, forward strand.
TCTAGCGCCATGGATGGTGGCTTAGGTAGGCATAATTACTTATTAAGGCTCATGCAGACTCGAAGCTTCACATCCATGCGTCTGGATTCTGGCATCCCTGCCAGAATGACGGTGTTCCACAAACACTTATATATAGCGTTTTCAAATTCAGTTAATTACTAAAAAATCAAAACAATAG
>JBLRXA010000098.1:0-12419 GCA_047920955.1 Methylobacter sp.
TAGTTTTTCAAAATCTAAATGAAAAATACCATAAAAATCTATTTCGACAGGCTAGTGTCTGCCTATCGAAAATCGGTTTACGGGGCGAAATGTGCCAAAAACCATTCCAGCAAACGCACCGCCATGACAATGGTACCGACCGAACCGATCACCCATAGCGTTTGTTGATGCACGGTCTTGGAAAAATTAACTTCAATTTGTTTAATTTCAATACGCGTTTTTTCAATTTCTTTTTGTAAGTTCAACTCAACCGCCTTGATTTCAAAGCGTGTTTTCTCGATCTCCTTTTGTAAATTCGCCTCGACCGTCTTGATTTCCAGCCGTGTTTGCTCAATTTCCTTTTGCAAACGCAATTCGGTTTCGCTCAAATCACGCCGTGTCGCCACCTCCCTAAGATTGGGGTAACGTTCCTCCAACTAGCTAAAGGCTTCGACAATAGCTTTTGAGCGCGCTTTATCATCAGCCGCTTCGTTCAGTTTTTCGTATAAATGTAAGGCGACGGCGCTCATAAATTACCTTTATTAAGTCGGTTTAAACCGTGCGAAGTATAACATTTAACACCGCGATAGCCTCGCGGATAAACCCAAAGCCGTAAGCGCCATTTGTCGGCACCCATGCCCAATACGATCTGATTAACGTGGAGACAGTCAATGAATATTAAGCCCATCCGTAACGATGACGAATTAAAAGCCGCGTTCCAGCGTCTGGAAATAATTTTTCAAGCGGAACCCGACACAGCCGAAGCCGACGAAATGAAAGTGCTGGTTACGTTAATTGAAGCCTACGAAAACAAACACTATGCGATAAAGCCGCCCGATCCGATTGAAGCCATCAAATTCAGGATGGAACAACAAAACCTGAATAACCACGATTTGGAAGCCTATATCAACAGCAGCGGACGGGTTTCGGAAGTGCTTAACGTAAAATGGCGGGGCTTGATACCGATAATTTGCTGGGTGTTGCATTTATGGGTTGAATTCGCCAGTTTTGAAAATAAAATTACCCAAACTTACCCAAGAATACCCTAGACTTGGTTTCAAACATGCCCCTACCATGACCCGAAAAATTTCAGGCAAAAAAAAGGGCTTAGATATGACTCTAAGTCCTTGATTTGTTTGGCTCCCCCGGACGGGCTCGAACCGCCGACCTAATGATTAACAGTTATACGGTCTGGCATTTTCTACCCCGCGCCGTTACTGGCTATTGACACTGCAACCCGCGCCAGTGCTGAAAAGCAATAATTCTGTACATTACTCAAGGTTACTCTAAAATGCTCAAAACTCAGTTAAAAGGTTGACCAGAGGTTGACCCGGATTTTTAGGAAATCAAATGCCAATATCAATAAATTTCACCCAAGACCGGATTAGGGAACTACCAGCACCGGAAAAAGGCCGCGTCGATTATTATGATAGTGGCTGTCCAAAACTTACTTGTCGAGTCAGCGACACCGGCAATAAATCATTTGTCGTATTGAAGAAAACCGCCAATGGAAAAACGCAGCGCGTCACCTTGGGGAGATTCCCTGATATGTCGGTAAGCGATGCCCGGAAAAAAGCGCAGGCGGCATTGGTGGATTTGGCTAACGGCATTGACCCCGCCGAAGAAAAACGAAAGCAGCGGCTTAAAGCAATGACTCTGCAAGAACTGCTTGATCGTTATTTGAGCGACAAGACCGCGCTTAGGGAATATTCGGTGCTGGACTACACCAACAAGATCAATCAGGGTTTTCCAGACTGGCTCAATAAACCAATTAACGAAATCACCCGCGATATGGTGTTAGCGCGGCGAAAGCAACTAACCGGCGGCATTGATAACAAGATGCGCGTATTACGGTTATTAATGCACTACGCCGTTAATGCGCTCAAGGCATTAGACGAAAACCCGGTTGACGCTTTAAAAGATGGTGGCCTATGGTCGAAACCAACCCGCCGAACGCGCATGATACCCAGCGACAATATCAAGGAGTGGTATCAGGCGGTTTTGAATCTGGACAACGAGCAGGCCAAAGTTTACTTGTTGCTGTTACTGCACACCGGGCTAAGAGATCAGGATATTCGTTATCTGGAGTGGTGCGATGTAGACTTTAAAAACGATTGCTTCATTGCCCGTGACACCAAAAATCATAAAGATTTTACCGCTTACCTTGCGCCACAAATTAAACCGTACCTCAGAGCCTTGCAAGGCAAAACCGGCAATAGCCGCTATGTGTTTCCGGGCTTTAAATCTAATGAAGTAATGGAGATTCCCAAAGACGCGATAAAGAAAGTCTGCAAACAGTCTGGCGTAACCTTTAGCAGCCATGATTTAAAGCGTACCTTTTTGACCATTGGCGAACATAAAGCATTGTTGCCACTTAACCTACTTAGGGCATTGGCGAACCACAAAACCGACAATGATGTGACCGGCGGTTATATCCACCATGAGGCCAATACCTTTAGGCAATCGGCTTTTAAAGTCGCCGATGCCATTCAGCGCCTAACCACGGCGGATGATGACAAGGTTGTTTTACTGCAAGCACCTAAGCCATCAGCGCCACATTGATAAGCCTAGCTTTACAGTTTAGAATCAAGCCATGATAAAAACATTCCGGCATAAAGGGCTTGAAGCCTTTTTTAAAACAGGCAGCAAGGCAGGCATTCAGGCGCAACATGCCACCCGGCTTAACTTACAACTGGCTAAACTTGATACCGCTTTCACGCCCGATGACATGAACCTACCCAACTGGCGATTACATCCGCTTAAAGGCAATTTAGAAAACCATTGGGCGGTTTGGGTCGATAAGAATTGGCGGATGACGTTCAAATTCGAGGGTCAAGATGCCGTCTTGGTTGATTATCAAGATTACCATTAGGAGCATTCAACAATGAGCCAACAACACAATCCACCCCACCCCGGCGAAGTCTTAAAAGACGGCGTTTTTACCGGGAATCATTTAACCATTAAACGCTTTGCAGAACAGATCGGCGTAACTCGTGACACCTTATCGCGGGTATTAAATGGCAAGGCGGCATTATCGCCTGATATGGCGTTAAGGCTGGCCGATGCGTTAGGCGGCAGCGCCGAAAGCTGGCTGCACATGCAAGCGAATTATGATTTATGGCAGGCGCGGCAAAAACCACGGAAAACGATAGAGCGCATGGATGTACACGCATGATGCACAACCCGGCACACCCCGGCGAAGTCTTACGGGAATGGCTACCGGAGGGCATGACCGTCACCCAAGCGGACTTCTATCCAGATTAACCGCACTGGCTTCTTTAAAACTGCCCTGATTATGGCGTACTGCTAAAAATTGCACACCTGATATAATCAAACTTAACCGGATAGCCCGACGGGGCGAAAGCAGGAGTCATTACCCTGTTTCCGGTTATTCATTTCGTAATGAATAACGCTTTAATGGAGTGTTGATGGAAATACCAAGTAGTTACAATAGTTGTGAACACGCAAAAGCAAACTTCACTCTTTACCCATTGTTAGATGCTGCATTGTTATGGTGCGGAACTCCACCTAGTCAATTAAACAGCCACAGAGAAAAAGTTACCGAGGTTATTTCGGGCGTTTTTTCACTGTCCTATATGACGTGCCTAGAACCTAGATGCCGGTTAATTAATGACGCTATTGATAGAGGTGTATTGCCCGTATGCCGCGAAAAAGGCAATCCAGTTAATGACCATGTTGCACCAAATAGGCGACACTTAAGAGGTAAAGACTTAAGAGAATGGATAGCCAAAGAACACCCTAACGAAAAACCAGCGTTTTTATTTGATGAAATTGAGCGAAGCGTTAGAACGGACATAAACAAAGAAGCGTACACGGCTTTAAAGGCTGATAAAGATGCGGCAGTATTATCATTAAGAGAAATAACCACGGAGCGCGATAACTTATCAATGGAAACTGCCGCACTAAAAGCATGTATTGATAAGATGACACCAGTAATTAAAGAGCCTTTAACAGAAACCGAGCGGGGCAAGCTATTAAAGCAAATTGGCGTAATGGCTCTTGTATTGGCTGAAAAATCGAACAAATATAAAAGGGGCGCTGCACCAAACGCACTACAGATTGCTAATGAAGCGCAGGAAATTTTAGACGCTGGCGCTTTTAGTGACATCAAAGGGACTGGCTCAACAGAGCTACGCCACAGCATAAGCGAGGGCTTGAAGTTACTTCAACCTGAGGATTAACTTTTGCCGCCCGGCAATTGATTTTGCCGCCCGGCACCCATTACCACAAACATTCCCGATAATCCCTGCAACTTTTCAAACAACGCAGGAGATTATCCAAATGACACAAGTAGCAAAAACCCCCCTCACTTTCAACGATGATGTACTGGCAATGCCAGAAGAAGCCGCCGAACTGCTTAAAGTCGGCCTGAACACCCTGCAAAAGTGGCGCTCTACCGGGGAACACAACATACCTTATGTGAAGATTGGGCGCTCAGTACGCTACCGGGTTTCAGACCTGAAAGCGTATGTCGAACGCCATGTAGTAGGGGGCTAAGATGGTCAAGGTTACTCAAGATTACTTGACCCATTCAACAATGGCGGCTATTCTTAACCCGCTGTCGCCACATGTGACAGTACGGGCTGCAACCCCGGATAACATAGGCCACAACAGGCCACTTTCAAACGTGGTTTTTTTGTGCCCACCAAAAACACTAACGCCTATTTTGCGTCAGTGCTTATCTATTATGGCGGGATATTTCAGGCAGACCCTTAAAAGTCTGGCCGGTTCCTATGCCGGTTGTTGCAACCTGATTTATTCCGCCACCCAATACATGCAACTATTGATTGGCGGTACTCTACTTTACATAGGACTATCCGCATGAACACGCCACAAAACCATTCCGCTCAAAATTCAGAGCAAGCCCCCCCAATAAAAGATGGCTTAAATTTCAGCCATGAGCAAACCCAAATCAAAGAACTGCAAGCCCTTATCACCCAAATTAACTACTGGTCTGATGCCGTCATCGACAACCCAAGCAGCCGCTCGACCCTGTCAATTCTCACCGACGAAGTAGAAAACCTGTTAGTCCACCTTAAAGCAATGCGCGACCGTTTGGCAGCTATCGCCGGGGGTGCGTTATGAGTAATTCAGCAAGTTTAGACAACGAACTCCCAGAGCCGTACAACGTGACTTTTTTTGTTGTGAGCAATGATGAAATCATCAACGGCTGTCGTTATCAGAGCTATATCAGTCCACTTTTCGCTACGATTGAGCAGGCCAGAGCCTTTAAAGCAGATGCCATAGAGCAATATCCAGACTGCTATTGTGGCGGCGGAACGGCTTTTTATCGCGGTGAGAATGACAGCAACCGCTTAGAGTTGCTGGCGGCGATTGTCCCAGCTGCACAAATTTCAGACACAAAAAAACCGGCTTAACCACCACAGATTAAAGCCGGTTCTTCGCAATCCAGACCACCAACGCGGGGTTATTTTAACTCATGGCGGTTTGGATTGCACCCCGGCTTTTTGGAGAAATTCAAAATGTCAGACAAATTAAACAACCTGTTATCCAAACTGGACAAGGTTAAAGCCAATGGTAATGGCAAATGGCTAGCTTGTTGCCCTGCCCACAACGATAAATCCCCGTCATTAGCCATTAAAGAAACCGAGGACGGGAAAATACTCATCCATTGCTTTAGTGGTTGCTCATCCGCCGAGGTTATCGGCGCTCTTGGCTTGGAAATGTCCGAGCTGATGCCAGACAATCCGACTTACAGAAAAGGCGTTAGACCACCCAAGTTCAATAAATACGAATTGTTTGATCGTGTCACTTATGAAGCCATTATTCTCAGTCTAGCCATTAGACAATTACAGCGCGGCGGCGTACTCAGTGCAGCCGATTGTCAGCGGGTAGATCAGGCAGAAACCACCATAAACGATATTGCTAAGGAGTGCAGATAATGAGCCTGGATGATATGAGAGACGAGTTTTTTAACGCTGGCACTTCGACTCATGCCGACAGCAAGAAAGCCGACCAAACCAACGATGACTTAGGCGCGGCATTGGCTACCGTTAATGAAGCCATTGCCAAGCTGGATGATGATATTGCCGCCATGATGCCCGAAGCCGTATTAGCTGCGCTGGTAGTGGTTAAACAGCATGATGAATTGGAGCTTGCACGTATTTATGACCGCCTTAGAAAGCATAGGGTTTTAACGGAAACAAAGAAAAGAGTTAGTATTTTTTTTAAATTTCAAAACTTTTTAAAAAAGCCTACACCTCCTACACCTTCAACACTGGCAAGGGATTCAGAGGATTTAACCCTACACCAAGCCTACACCAGCCCTACACCTTTACTTAAAATTAAGCCTATCGAGGTTGATGCTTTAATTACTTTCAACAGCGAAACCGGCAAAACCAGCAGCATGGTTGAATCCTCAGCAGCGCTATTACTGGCTGATTGCTTGCACGGCGGCCTAGCGTACTGCGACAAGGCTAAAGTATGGCACGGTTTCGACGGCACTTGCTGGCAGCCTATGGACGATGACGCCATTATCAACAAGACGCTGATAGAGCTGATTTATAAAGGCACTCAGTCAACCGGCTTCAAGAATTGTTATCGGGCAAACATCAAGGCGCTTATTACCGATGGCGGTTTTTTGCCGTTACCCGCAACAGACCATAGCCTGCTACCTTTTCAAAACGGTTTGTTATGTTGCCAAAGCAAAACCTTACACCCGACCACGCCAGCCAATGCGCAAACATGGTGCTTACCTTACGACTACACCCCCGGCGCGGAGTGCCCAACCATTCAAAAATTCTTGTTATCCGCTGTTGATGGCGATGCCGACACCGTGCAATTTTTGCGCGCATGGCTGGCAGCTCTGTTACATGGCCGCGCCGATTTACAGATATTTTTGCATTTGATGGGTTCGGGCGGCACGAGCAAAGGGACGTTTATGCGACTGGCAGTGGCGCTGGTGGGACGGCGCAATATAAGCACGACCACGCTCCCGGCGATGGAAAACAATCAGTTTGAGACCGCCAATTTTTACCAAAAACGCTTGGTGATGATTACCGATTCTGACAAATACGGCGGCAGCATCAACAATCTAAAGGCGATGACCGGGCAGGATTTTTTACGTCTGGAGCGCAAGAATCAACAGCAGCGGCCTGGCGGCTTTCAATATGAGGGAATGGTCGTTATTGCATCCAATGAGAACCTTGCTTTTACCGACCATACCAGCGGCCTAGAGCGCCGCCGCCGTACTGTTACGTTTGATCGGCGCGTTACCGATGCCGAAAAACAGGCTTGGAATGATTTAGGCGGCGAAACGGCGGTACTGCATAAGGAAATGCCGGGCTTGGTGAATTGGCTCTTGGTGTTGTCACAAGATGACATAAGCGACCTTATCAGGAACCCGCCTAAACGCAGTCAAGAGGCCAACTTGGAAGCCATGTTAGCCGGTAATCCGATAGCGGCATGGCTCATTGATAATTGCATCCCAGACTTGAACGCTTGGACGCAGATAGGTGAATGTGTGGAGATTAGATCGACCGGCTCAGAAACTCGCTATGAAGATGCCGATAGCCACCTTTACCCCAACTATTTACAGTGGACACAGCGCAAAAAACGGGTAGCACTGGCGTTATTTAGATTTAGAGAAACCGCCGTTGATGCTATCAAAACATTGGGCTTTGATGCCGCCGCAAAAAGAAGAAAGGCGGGACAAGGTATCACTGGCATTCGACTAAAAAAAGACTGGGAAAACCCTTTGGACTATTGGAAAACTGAATAGGTGTAGGCTTTTGGTGTAGGACTTAGCGTTTTGGTGTAGGACTTAAAACGCTACAGGCCGCGCCATTGCTCAAGGGTGTAGGAGGTGCTACATCTTTGAAAAAGGTTTGAGATTTTAAAAAAAGTGTCAGTCATTAAGTAAGGTTGTGAATATATTTACACAGTCGCAGTAAGAAAAAGGAAATAAACCACCATGCAAATCACCCTAACCAACAAAATCCATTTCACCGGCTTGACCGGCGAACAAACCGCCTTGATCGTTGACCATTGCACTCGACCCAACCCGAAGTTTTATGAAGCCCAAAAGCAAAACCGCTACACTGGCAATATCCCCCGCGAAATCTGTTTAGCCGAAATAACTGACAGCGGCGTTAATGTCCCCATTGGCTTATTCAACAGCCTGATAAAATCATCAACGCGGGTTATCGACCGACGCAACTTGCACCCAGTCACAATACCTTTCACCGGAGAACTCAGAGCCTATCAGGAGACCTTTGTTAATGATTCCCTGATAGCACAGCAAGGCGTATTGGTTGCCGCGACTGGCGCGGGTAAAACCGTTTCAGCCATTGCCCTTGCGTCGAAGTTGGGACAGCGCACGTTAATCTTGGTCAAGAGTGGCGATTTGGCTAAACAGTGGCAAGCGGCCATTAAGCAATTCACTGGCCTGGACTGCGGTTTAATCGGCGGCGGCAAGAACTTCGAGGGCGAACAGTTCACGGTCGGCCTGGTGCAATCCTTGTGCAAGCGTGACCTGTCGTTACTTAGTTACGGCCTTGTCATTGCAGACGAAGCGCATAATTGTCCGGCGGCGCAATCCTTCACGGTCATTAATGGCCTGAATGCCCGGTACAAATACGGCTTATCAGCGACACCCCAACGCCGTGACAGTATGGAATTTATGATTCATGCCGCGCTTGGGGATGTGACCGCCACCATTGAAGTGTCACAGCTCGAGGGCAAAGTCTTACCCGTGGCAGTCAAAACGTACAACGTAGACTTTAACGCCGATGTAGAAACATGGGGCGAGTTTATCAGCGCACTGGTAGACGATGCCGCCCGGAATGATTTGATCGTGAAGCTGGCGCACCAAAGCAAGCCGGTTATTATTTTGTGCAGTCAGGTTAGACACTGCGAAATTCTCACTACGCTGGCGCATGAGGCCGGATTGAAGCCTTTGCTCATACACGGTCAACTTCCGGCAAAACTTCGCCTAGAGCGCATGAAATCGGCACAGACAGCACGGCTTATCATTGGCACGTCGCAACTGTTAAGCGAGGGCTTAGACTTCCCCCATTTAGAGGTTTTAATCTTTGCCGCGCCGATGTCCGCCGTGATCGACAAGGCAGGCGACCCGGCGGCAACAAAACTCATTCAAAGCATTGGCCGATGCCGCAGGCCGCACCCCGGCAAAACCAGAGCCCTGATTATCGACTTGGTGGACAAGTGCGCGTTCGGCGTGTCGGCTTTCAACAAGCGGCAGCACATTTACCGGTTGAATGGTTTTGGTGCGGTTTAACAACCGGCTTTTTATGTGTGAAAATATATTCACAGGCTTGTTGTGAAACTATTTTCACAGCGTACAATAACAGCTTGTAGAATTATTTACACAGAGGACACTATGAAAACTTATGACGGTACGGGCAAGCTGGCGGAAGCACTAGCGGCATTATTTGGTTATGCGCCGGGCAATCAAACCAAAAGCACTCAACTCATTAAGCAGGCAAAAACCGCACTTAACATTGTCAGCAAAGCAAAAGTATTGCCACCCGATGTCAGGGCGGCAATCTGGCAATGGCATTATGACAGACTGCACTCAACTCAACAGACTGTAGAAATAATTGCACAAGCAGAGGACAGCAAGCCTGTAGAAATAATTACACAGCCTGAACCCATTGCACCTGTAGAAATAATTGCACAAGTACCGGATAGCAAGCCTGTAGAAATATATTCACAATCAGACGATGACGAACCCGAAGCATTGCATAATCTGGATATTGTCCGCGTGGCGTTCTATGTCAGTAAAGACGGCAAACGCCTTAGACAGGTTATCGCATTGGACGGCTTCTACATCAACGGCCTGATAGCGGCCACCGGCATAACCCGGCAGGATGTGCCTAAATGGATTCAAGCCGCTATTAATGAATGGGGCGCGTTTGATGCCCACCTACCGATAACCCGGCAAGTGAAGTATTTAATCGTTCGAGCAATGACCGAAGCCCTGTACAGCAAGTCGAAAAAATAACGATGTAAAAATGTTGTGGCCGATGTTGTGAAGCCGAAAAAATAACCATTCAAATGAATTTCAAGCCATGAACGACCCCGATTTAAGTTTAAGAGAATCCCGACTATTGGGCGTAGGGCATGAGCCTGAACTTGAGGCAGTTATGCGCCTGCTCGAAGCCATAGACGATGACCCGCTGCACCCGGCCAATGATGCCAGACACCCGCTGCATCAATCATGCCTTGTGGGTTACGGCGAAATGCAGGATTGGGTACTTGAACAGTTGGACAGGAAAAAACTACAAAGACTGGATTATTAAATTGGTTTAATAAAGCTCTTTTTAAAATCAGGATAACAGGATATGAACATCGAACCCTACCAAGCATTAGGCGAAATCCTTAGCGCACAACTCGCTACACACAGCATCAACCCCGCCGCTTCCGGCGAAATTCAACGCCATTTCATAGAGGCGGTTAAGCGACATTTCGCCGGTCACGCCGTCTACTTCAAATCTGAAAAGGCGCTGAAAACAGCCGAAACCCACCGCCAAATTGCCCAAGAATTTGACGGCTCGAATCATCAAGAGTTGATGACGAAGTACCAGATCGGCGCGGCGTGGCTAAGCAAAATTATTAAACGAAACAAGGATTCAAAATGAATGCGGTAACCGAACAGACCAAAAAAAATATTGAAGCAACAAAATCACTATGCGCGGCCACCGCCGCACTTCAAGCACTGGACACCGGGCTTTTTAACGATGACCTACAGAGCCAAATAAACGGCACTATTGATGGCCTGCAACTATTGGAGCAGACTTTGAGGGCAGCGACCCATGCCGCCCGGACTCAGTATAAAAACCGCAACCAAATTTTGATTAAAGCCGTTCATTTGCGACTGCATGATGTGAACAACCAACGCGAGGCGAATCAATTCCAAAGTGGAAGGACGCTATCAAATTACGAAGCCAAACGGCAAAAGCTCGTTGACGATGGTTATGCCGCCGCCGATGTTGAAAAAATCCTCCCTACCGCGGATGCCGAACTTGAGCGGTTCGCCGTCGAACTCGACACCTTGACCCGCGAAAAAACCGCGCTGGAAACCTACTTGGGCGATGCGCCGGTTTTTGACGAGTCCGTGCTTGAGCCTTACGACCTAAGCGGCTATGTCGACATAGTGCAGGCGAAGCACGATTATCAGAAATCTTTGAAAAAATAGAGGGTTTACGATGGAAAATCAAACGAAAAGGGGCGGCAAAAGGCCGGGAAGTGGGCGAAAGCCGGGTATTCAGAATAAAGTAACGCGCTCAGTTAAAGCAATGGCACAAGATTATTCAGCGGATGCCGTTGACGTTCTTGCGCAAATTATGAGCGACCCCGAAGCGCCACCGGCAGCGCGTGTTGCCGCCGCAGGTATGTTACTTGACCGGGCAGCCGGTAAACCGAAACAGGAAGTCGAAGTATCGGCAGAGTTCACGCCCGTGGACACTGCGGCATTGGATGAACTTTATCGCGTCAATATGGCAAAGACCGCAGAGATGGCGAAAATGGCGCAAGAGCGCCTGGAAGAATTACGCCGGGGCGCATTGAATTAAAAGCGTTATGCGTTACGTTAAATCAGAGCCGGGTAACACCGGCTTTTTTGTGGCTGGCGGTTTAGCAACAATAACGATTCGTTATTGTCATTAGAAAGCAACTACTTAAAAACCGTTATCAACGCGCACGGCTGGATGGTGGAAATTTCCACCATGAGTAAACCTATTTGAAATAGGGGGGGGTAGCGAAACGCGACCCCCCCCTTATAAAGCCGATATTCCGGCATTATGCCAAAAATGTGTCCAGTCGATTATTCACTAAACATTGATAACACCCATAGCAAGCATCATGCCCACCTGAAAGCCTTAAACCGCATGGCTTACAGCAAGTTGGCACGGTAACAAGCATATCAACTCATTGTTTCGTGAAATAGTACAGGCAGCCACGGGCAAAAATGTCTACAGGGCGGATTTATCGGTATGGCGTACCAACCGGGTAATTTTGGCGGTACTAGCTGCAATGTTAAGCCAGTGGACGAATGTATTTTAGACGTTCGTTAAAGCAACTATAGCAAATAGCTATAGTCCTTATAAAACAAGGCGTTAAATCAGCCTATTAATTGTATATCGGCGCAAATCTACAATTAGAGCTTGGGCTACAAATCACTGGCGCAAAATTGGCGTTAGTGAAATCTGGCAGCGTAAGATCAAGCCGCGAAATAATGAATTGATCGGCAATGAGTGCGGTCAGTTTAAAAAATAAACTTACTGGAAGTTACTCTAAAATGCTGTAGATTGCAGTTGAAAGTTGACCAGAGGTTGACCCGAAAAATTTTAGACAAAAAAAAGGGTTTAGATTTTACTCTAAACCCTTGATTTATTTGGCTCCCCCGGACGGGCTCGAACCGCCGACCTAATGATTAA
>JBLRXA010000099.1:0-12412 GCA_047920955.1 Methylobacter sp.
TAAAAAATTACGGGGGTGATTTTAAGCTGTGACATTATTAAGAATCAACACTCGTACTGGACAGCTGTAAATATCTGGAAACTATCGGTTTTAACGTCATTTATCTGCGCCCCGATCTTAACGGGAAAATCGGCCTTGAGTGCATTTTGAACGCGCTCACCGAGCAGACGATTCTGGTTTCACTGATGCAAGTCAACAATGAAACCGGCGTTATTCAGAATATTGATGCCATTGCCCAGGCACTGAAAGACAAAGTGCTGTTTTCTTCATGTTGATGCCGCACAAAGCGCCGGTAAAATCAACATTGACCTGAGCCGGACGCCGGTAGATTTATTATCGCTGTCTGCGCATAAATTTTACGACCCCAAAGGCATCGGTGCGCTGTTTGTGCGCCAGCGGAAACAAAGCCGCATAACGCCGTTATTGCATGGCGGCGGTCAAGAATACGGCCTGCGCCCCGGCACCTTGCCCACACATCAGATTGTCGGCATGGCTAATGCGTTTAGTCTGGCTCATCTCTCAATGCCAAGCGACCATCAACACAGTAAACATTTAGGGCAGATTTTAGTGAGCCAACTCAAACAGCTGGACGGCGTCCATTTCAACGGTAATCAACAACATAAACTGCCCGACATTATCAATGTCAGTTTCGACCACATGGGCGCGGATGCCTTGATGATTGCCTTAAGGGACGATGTCGCCATTGCCAGTGGTTCCGCCTGCAATAGCGGCGCATTGAAGCCTCGCATGTGTTAAGGGCAATGGGCAGGCTGTATGGCGCAGTGCGCATCAGTTTTGGCCGCTACACCACATCCTCAGAGATGCAACAGGCTTAACGAATTGCCCCAAACAGCCGGACAGTTACAGCGCGCTGCATGACTTGGCCACGCACATCCTCGATCCGGTCATTGATTATTTCGGCATGATCCGCTTGAGCTACGGATTTTGTTCGCATGATCTAGGCAAGCTAATTAGCAAACGGGTTGCGGCCAAACTTGACCAACATGCCGCCCACGAACTGAACAGCAAAAAGAACCTGATTTACCCGCGTTTAGGCGCTGCGGTTGATTTTATCGTCGATGATGAAAACATGCGCGAAGTCGCCGACTGGATTGCAGAAAACACGCCATTTGACCGGCTGTATTTTTACGGTGAAGACAGGCCGATTCACGTCAGCTACGGGCCGGAACAGAAAGGCGAATACATTGATTTAGTCATGACCGAAAGCGGGCGGCAAGTGCCGAAAGTACGGAAAACTAATAAGATTTGACTTAGCATTCACTTCACCTGTATTGCACTAAGTGCTATAGTTTGTGCGGCTGAAAGGACGCTATTTTATGCACATTTATAAACGATGGACTGTCATGAAAAAAAACAAAATCAGCAATCCTTGATGCTGTTCACGAAACAGCACAAGGCTTATATGAAGCGGGAGTTATGGATCAAATGACCCTGCGGGAATTTGACAGTTTATGTCTACCGCCGACAGAACCATTACAACCCGAACAAATCAAACAAATTCGAATGGCGGCAAATGTTAGCCAATCCGTATTTGCCGCGTTGTTAAATATCAGTGTATCGACTGTGCAAAAATGGGAAGTTGGGCAAAAACACCCAACAGGTATTGCACTTAAATTATTACATCTAGTGCAAAAAAAGGGCTTAGAAATTGTCCTTTGAAATTTGTCAGTAAAAGAGGTATTTAATTATGATTGGATTTATTCTTTGCAGCTTATCGCTTGCGGCTTTAGTACAAAACCCAGGCTCCTTTTTACAATGGCTCGCCACCCCGGCGGCTTTGGCTATTGGGCTGATTATCACGCTTGCCAGCCTACTGGCCGGGTATTTTAAAAAAGTACCCACCGTTAGCTGGCATGACGGTTTTTCTACAGGTTGCCTGCTGATTTGGTATGCCTATTGGCAGCCACAGTTTAACCCCGATGCACCGATGTTTTTTTTCTTCCCACTGTATTTCGCGCTGTTGACGTCAATCGTAACGCTGACCCTGATCAACAAAAGCGAATATTTCGATCAGGAATCCATCATGCACTTGCGTTACCTGCAAAAAAACATACGCTTTAACATCTACGTCGTTATCGGCTTTGTGCTGATTAGCCTGCTCATCACCCGCCACTACGCACTTTACCCCATAGCGATGACCTTATTCATCGTCCGCCATACCTTAACCGTCTGCCTCGAAATTATCGACCGCTGATCTTTCCGAAACAATGTATTTCGTCCTGCGCCGCATATTTTCGGCAGTAACTGCGGTAATTGAACAGTTACGCATCAGGTTATTGATTGGGCATGGCCTTTAATAACGCGTTTAATTCTTTAATTTCGTTATTGGCGTTAGTTTGCTCGGTTATATCGTACTGTACGCCCAAATAATAAATGACACGTTTTTTTCTATCCAATAACGGTGTTATTTTTAAACGGTTAAGAAATAAGGTGCCGTCTTTTTTATAATTGCGCAATGTCACCTCAACAGCCTCATGTTTTTTCATTGCTTCAACAATTTCATGACGTCCGGGCTGGTCCCGGTCTTCGCCTTGCAGGAACCGGCAATTATGGCCAATAATTTCCTCCTGACTGTAGCCGGTTAAACGCTCAAAGGCTTTATTGGCATAAATAATCGGCGCATCTTCCAAATCCGGGTCAGCCAAAGTGACGCCGTTAACACATTCATCCAAAATAGCAGACAATACTTGCGGAATAAGGCCGCTATCTTTTTCAACAATAAAAGACATAATTAAAACTCCATTGCTTAGTATATTTCATATATTCATGCTTATCTGCCCAGTGAAAAAAATAGAACACGGATGACACAGATAAGGACGGCTTTACACGGTTTTTTAAATATGCCGTGCTTTTAACCAGCCATTATCCGAGCTGGGCAGTAACAATCTAGGTGCGGTTAATGGCTTTCAAGGACCATTAATTTTTTGATATTCTCTACAGTGTTTTCTGCACCATCTTCAATAGCCGAGCGTATCAATTTTTCAAAGGGGCGCATAAAAATTTCAAGTTCTAACAATTCAAAACGAAAGGTTAAATGCGTCGGCTGTTTTTGTTCGCTGCTTTCCAATAAATAGCTGTGCCTGTAGGGCGCGGTCAGGCCTTTAAAAATAAGTTTTGACGAAGGTTGGTAATCGGTGATTTCAAAGACCGATTCGTTTTTTGCCCCGTTGTCGTCGCGCACTTGCTTGGCTTTGGCGCCGACACACACTTCTTTGCCGTCCAAAGGCTCGAACTCAACAACCTCCAACGCCCATTTAGGGTAATTGTCGAAAAAATGCTCGCCAATATAGGCAAAAACATCATGGATCGGTTTGTTAATATCAGTGCTGGCCTCGCCGACAACTGGCTTGGATGTATCAAACGGAAACTTAACGTGCATAATTTACCTCTTCCAGCCAAGTGAAATCACTTAACTTGCATTGTTTTTGTCGTGAATTTCTAATGAAATTTCTCACTCGTGACTATAAGTCATCGGGTTGTCGGTTGCTAGAAAAATCGGCTAAATCGCAGACTAGAGTACCAGCCGTTTTTAATCTCGCCGGGAAATTTCCGATAGCCCACTATTATGACCAAGACACTTTTATTTTGCTTTGAACCGGTTGCAGATGCGGATGCAAAGATATTGATTCTGGGCAGTATGCCGGGGCAGGCATCGTTAGCCGCCGCACACTATTATGCGCACCGCCGTAATGCGTTTTGGAAAATAATGGCCCAAGTGCTGGGTTTTGCTGTCGATGCGCCCTATGAAATCCGCTTACAGGCGCTGAAAACAGCCCATATCGCGCTCTGGGACGTGCTGCACTGCTGCACCCGAAAAGGCAGCCTGGACGCGAGGATTGATAAGGCTTCGGTGACGGCAAACGATTTCCAGGATTTTTTCCAACAACATCAAAAAATCCATACCGTGTGTTTTAACGGGGCGACGGCGGAAGCGATGTATCGGCGCCATGTGTTGCCCGGCGTCAGCGCCCTGCCTATGCGTTATCTAAGGTTGCCGTCGACCAGTCCGGCACACGCCGCGCTCTCTTACGGGCAAAAATTTCAGCTTTGGCAAGCGGCGCTACAACGCTCAGAATAAGACGCTATTTTTTTTTGAAATAGAAAATCTGTGCGTTGGACTCTCTGATCAATTCAATAATCTGATGTCCAGTTTGGTCGGCATAAACGCCAAAATCCAAATGTGCAGCAGGATCAGTTGCAATCACTTTGACAATGTCGCCGCTGCCCATGCCCATCAAGGCTTTTTTCAGGCGCAGCAAAGGTAACGGGCAGTTTAAACCGCTGGCATCGACTTCCAGGTTAAATTCAATCATGGCTTTTAAGTTTTCTCAACTAACTTGGGTGCGCTTATAATACCACCCTCTTTTAAATCCAAAAATCATCGTAACGTAATGGATTATTTCCCAGTCTTTTTAAAGCTTAAAGATCAGCCATGCCTAGTCATTGGCGCGGGTGAAATCGCCGCCCGAAAAATCGAATTGTTGGCGCGGGCCGGGGCAAAAATTACCGTGATCGCCAACGAAATCGGTCATGCGGTATCCAGCATGCAAGAAACACACAAATTGACGCTGGTGCAAAAGTATTTTGAGCCAGCCGACCTCACTGAATTCAGGTTAGTCGTCTCGGCGACTGATAACGAAGACACCAATCAACTGGTCGCGAAGACCGCCACCGAACGCAACATTCCGGTTAATGTGGTGGATAACCCTAAGCTATGCAGCTTCATTTTTCCGGCCATTATCGACCGCTCGCCGATTGTTGCGGCGGTATCCTCCGGCGGTGCCGCACCGGTGTTGGCGCGTTTGCTCAGGGCTAAAATAGAAACCGTGATTCCTCCCGCTTATGGCCGCCTTGCTGGGTTGGCCGACAGCTTTAGGGATAAGGTCAAACAGCATATTAAACAGCCCGCACAACGCCGGATTTTCTGGGAGAACGCGTTTCAAGGCGCAGTCGCCGAACTGGTTTTTTCCGGGCGCGAACAAGAGGCTAAATTGCAACTGGAACAAAGTCTGCAAAAACAAAATCAGGACGCCCAGACGGGTGAAGTGTATCTGATCGGCGCCGGCCCCGGTGCGCCCGATTTGCTGACCTTTCGCGCCCTACGCTTAATGCAGCAGGCTGACGTGGTGGTTTATGACCGCTTAGTGTCGGCAGAAATTTTGGATTTGGCGCGCCGCGATGCGGAAAAAATCTATGTCGGCAAGGAGCGACAATGCCACGCGCTGCCGCAGGAAGCTATCAACCTATTACTGGCCGATTTGGCGAAAGCGGGCAAGCGCGTGGTGCGTTTAAAAGGCGGCGATCCGTTTATCTTTGGGCGCGGCGGCGAAGAAATCGAAACTCTGATGCAGCAAGGCATCCGTTTTCAGGTCGTGCCCGGCATTACGGCGGCGTCCGGCTGTGCCACCTATGCCGGCATTCCCTTAACGCATCGCGATCATGCCCAATCCTGCACCTTCGTTACCGGGCATCTCAAAGACGATTCCATCAACCTGAACTGGGCGCAACTTGCCGCACCTAACCAAACCATCGTCATATATATGGGCTTGGTCGGTCTGGAAAAAATCTGTCAGGCGCTGATTGCCCACGGCAGCCCCAAAGACTTGCCCGCTGCCATTGTTCAGCAAGGTACGACAACGAATCAGAAAGTAATAACCGGCACACTGGAAACCTTGCCGGCCATAGTCGCCGGACAAGACATCAAGCCCCCAACGCTCGTTATTATCGGCACTGTAGTTTCATTGCATGACAAGTTAAGTTGGTTTCAACACGCATAGAACAAATGAATTAAATGTCCGGCTATGATAGAATTGCTATTTTTGCCCCGATAGCTCAGCTGGATAGAGCGGTCCCCTCCTAAGGGACAGGCCGGTGGTTCGAATCCGCCTCGGGGCACCATCAAACGATTCAAGCAGACCCGATGAAAACACAAAACCCGCAATCTATATGACTTAGCGGGGGTTTTATTGCCCACAAAACACATCGGGATTCATTAGCATACCCGCATTTCACCAAATCGAAGGAATTGCAATTGGCAGGTAGCTTTTTAAATGCCACAATTACAGCGTTTTCAAATTGCCTTAGTAACATTCATCAGTGCAAGATGTGGAGTACAAACCTAGGTTTGTACTTCATTGTCTAACTAATCGATACTGAAACCGCTGTAATTATGGCCTCGTTTTTGCATTGCCTTGATTTATAGGCACTTTTAAAAAACAAAATGGCTGAATACCGTCCAGAAACAAACAATATGAATGTAAAATTTCGGGCTATTATAAAAAAACTGTCAAATCCGCGCGTTAGAAGGCGATTGAAAATCGGCCTCTCTGTTTATGGCGGCTTGGTTATCCTTGGCCTGATGTTTAAGATGGTCTATGACATCGGTTTTTTTAACGCGCAGTCGCTTAAAGATGAACAAAACGCCGGACTACCTGGCGCACAACCGGCTCTGACAATGAAATCTGCCCAGCGAATTGTGTCCGGCGCGCTAAAAGAAGACCCCTCTAACCCAAAAACAGTTGTAAATCAGATTATTAATAATAATCCGAAACTTTCAACCCTTATTATAGAAAACAATAAGGTCAAGAAAATTGCCTGGATTATAGACATGCACTTATTTTTTACCGGCGATTTATTCAATGACGGTGGCTATAATTTGACCAAAGGCATTGAACATCAACACAATATTAATCGCGGCAATCCGTGAGCGGCAGTATCTACCAGATCAAATCATCGGGAACCTGATAGGCTGCATAAACATCATCAACATTGTCTTCTGTTTTATGTTGTTCATTAAAGACAATGACACTGGCGGCATCGCGTGACTGCACTTTTTTTGCCACGTCGGCAGCTACAACTTCGTATTGCGCACCGAGTTTGACAATGGCCAGCCGCCCTTCGGCAATCTGGTCGCGCATGGCGGTGCTGACATACAGCCGCTTTACCTTGTTATCATCGGTAAAGTTATAAGCCAAACCCTCGGCGTCTCTGGGCAAACGGTTCAACTCAATAATCTGTTTGATTTGTGCCGCTAGCTGTTTTTGCTCTTCCTGTTGCTGACGCAGTTGGTTAAGTTCGCGATCCCGTTCGATTTTTTCGGCCTGTGCTTTTTGCGCCAGTTCTTTGGCCTCATCAATCACTTCGACTTTATTTTTGCGCTGTTGCTGGGTTTGCTTGCGCTTATCCGCATTAACGCTTTTGGCTTTAGCGGCACTGACCAAGCCGGATTTTAACAGCTGTTCTTGTAATGATAATTTTGCCATGTTTATTCCACGGTGACTGACTTTGCTAGATTTCTGGGTTGATCAACATCGGTGCCTTTTAACACCGCGACATGATAGGCCAGTAATTGCAAGGGAATGGTGTACACAATCGGCGAAATTTCATTGCCGACTTGCGGTATTTTTACAATCTGCACATTTTCGTCCTCGGCGGCCGCCAAGGTTTCATCCATAAACACAATCAACTGCCCTCCCCTTGCGCTAACTTCCTGCATATTCGACTTCAATTTCTCCAGCAAACTGTTGTTCGGCGCTACCGTCACCACTGGCATATCAGCATCAATCAAGGCCAAAGGGCCGTGTTTTAACTCGCCTGCCGGATAGGCTTCGGCATGAATGTAGGAAATTTCCTTTAATTTCAGCGCGCCTTCCATGGCAATCGGATAATGCGTGCCCCGCCCCAGAAACAAGGCATGTTCTTTTTCGGCAAATTGCTCGGACAGCACTTTAATTTGGCTGTCCAGTTTTAACACTTTTTCGATTTTTCCGGGCAAGCTGAACAATTCCGAGGTCATTTTCTGCTCTTCCACTTCACTCAGGCTAAAGCGCCTGCCGATGGCAATAACCAACATCATTAATGTGGCCAGTTGGGTGGTAAAGGCCTTAGTTGAAGCGACGCCAATTTCAGGCCCGGCGCGGGTCATCATCACCAAATCAGACTCTCTGACCAGCGAACTTTCCGGCACGTTACAAATGGCTAGGGAATATTTCGCGCCCAGTTTTTTCGCTTCCAGCAATGCCGCCAGCGTGTCGGCGGTTTCGCCGGACTGCGAGATAGTCACAATCAGCGTGTCCGGCGCCAACACCGGGTTCCGGTAGCGGAATTCGCTGGCCACTTCAATGTTGCAGGGAACGCGGGCCAGTTTTTCAAACCAGTAACGCGCTACCATACCGGCATGGTAGCTGGTGCCGCAGGCCAAAATTTGGACGGCTTTTATGTTATCGAACACCTCCGCTGCGTTATGTCCGAAGGCGTTTTCCTGCAGGCGGTTATTGATGAAGCGGCCTTCCAGCGTTTGCGCTATCGCAAACGGTTGCTCATAAATTTCCTTGAGCATGTAATGGCGGTACTCGCCTTTATCGACGGCATCCGCCGTCAACAGGCTTTCTACGATAGGCCGCGTGACCGCCTGATCTTGTTGATCATAAATAACCAGACCATTGATATTAATGGCGGCAATATCGCCGTCTTCGAGAAAGATAAAGCGTTGCGTCACCGGCAACAAGGCTGCCACATCGGACGCGATAAAATATTCGCCAATACCGACGCCGATAACCAGCGGGCTGCCTTTTCTGCAAGCCACCAGCGTATCGGGATCGTCAACACTGATGATACCCAAGGCATAAGCACCATCCAGTTTTTTAACCGCCAGTTTGACGGCGTTGAGCAAATCGCCGACCGCCTGCCCTGAGTTTAGCCGCAGGCTTTCCATCGCATGATGGATTTCGTGCGCGATCACTTCTGTGTCGGTTTCCGAGCTGAACTCGTAACCCTGTTGTTGCTGAACACCTCGCAGATGCTCGTGATTTTCGATAATGCCGTTATGAACCACGGCTATTTTATGTCGGCAAATATGCGGATGCGCGTTTGCGGTACTCGGTTTGCCGTGAGTCGCCCAGCGGGTATGGGCGATGCCAATACGGCCTGAAATTGGCTCAGCTTCGAGCAACGCTTCCAGGCCTTTGACCTTGCCCAGTTCGCGTTTTCGGTAAATCTGCCGATTGTCGATGACCGCCAAGCCAGCCGAATCATAGCCCCGATATTCGAGACGCCTTAAGCCTTCCAATAGAATAGGAACTACATTTCGTTGCGCGATACCGCCTACAATGCCACACATATCATGTCTCCTTTTTAACGGGTCGCTGCCATCCTGCGAGGGACACTTGCTTGGCGCGACTTAAGGTCAACTGGTTCTCAGGGCTGTCTTTGGTAATGGTTGATCCGGCACCTATGGTAGCGTTTTTGCCTATCGTAACTGGGGCGACCAATTGGGTGTCGGAACCGATAAACGCGCCGTCTTCGATAATCGTTCTAAATTTATTGGCGCCGTCGTAATTGCAGGTAATGGTGCCGGCGCCGATATTCACGTTTGCGCCCACCGTGGTATCGCCGATATAACTCAGGTGATTGATTTTGCTGCCTGCCGCGACTGACGATTTTTTGATTTCGACAAAATTACCGATATGCACCTCTTCGGCCAACACGCTTTCCGGCCTGAGCCGGGCAAAAGGACCAATCCGGCTGCCTTGACCTATCACCGCATCCTCAATAATGCAGTTTGCAAGTATGTCTACATTATCGCCAATAATGGAGTTTTTGATATGCGTATTAGCACCTATTTTGACGTGACTACCGATGCTGTTTTTTCCTTCCAGAATGACATTAATATCGATTTCTATGTCTTGCCCCAGGCTTTCAATCGAGCCTCGTTGATCAAACCGCAGTGGATCTTTTAAGGTGACCCCCTGCTCCATCAGATTATTGGCTTGCTCTTGTTGATAGACGCGCTCCAGATAACTTAGTTGTATGCGGTTATTGATGCCCAGCACCTCCTCCTCGGTTTCCGGCTGGCTGGTGACAATAGCAACTTGGTCGGCAACCGCCATTTCAATCACATCGGTCAAATAATATTCGCCCTGCGCATTGCTGTTATTGAGCTGGCTTAACCATTTTTTCAGCTGCCGACCCTGCACCGCCATAATGCCGGTATTGACTTCATTAATCTGTTTTTCATCGTCATCAGCATCCTTTTCCTCAACAATTTTGCTGACCCGGCCTGCGGCGTCGCGGACTATCCTGCCGTAACCGGTCGGCGTATCAAGATCTACCGTCAGCAAAGCCAGCGACTTGTCAGTGACATGGGCTATCAGTGTTTTGACCGTGGTCAATTTCAACAACGGCACATCGCCGTAAAGTATCAACACCGTATCGGCATCGGCAATCTGGCCGCTGACCTGCTGCACCGCATGGCCGGTACCTAACTGTTGTGTTTGCTCTATCCAGTCGGCGTCAAAATGGTTTAAGGCGGAAGTAACCTGCTCCGCACCGTGGCCGACCACAATTTTAACGGTATTGTTTTCCAATTGCGCAGCCATATCGTAAACATGCTGCAACAAGGATCGGTTGGCAATTTTATGTAAAATTTTGGGCAATTCCGAACGCATACGCGTGCCTTTGCCCGCCGCTAGAATAATTGTCGTTATTTGCATTTTGATACTCCGTTACAAACCTGTCTGGAACAGATTTGCCGTAACCCGAAAGGCATCAGGCAAGACTGCCTGACGTGAAAGCAAAAAAGCCCGATAACGTATAAACGCGCTATCGGGCTTTAAATAAAGGGTAGAAACGTACCGTGTAATAATCAACTACCCGCCGCGTTTTCTAAGCCTATCCAAGGTTCTCAATTGCATCATCGCATCAAGCAATTGCGCCTGAGCGGTTGCATAATCGATTTTACCGCTCTTATCGTTCAACGCCTCTTCGGCTCTGGATTTTGCTTCCAACGCCGCCGCCTCGTCAATATCTTTCGCTCTAATGGCGGTATCCGCCAAAATAGTGATCAAATGAGGCTGAACTTCCAACAGGCCTCCCGATACATAGAACGGATAACTTTCTTTATCACTGACTTTAACCCTGACTTCGCCGGGCCTTAGTTTCGATATTAACGGAGCATGACGAGGTGAAATACCCACTTCGCCAAGTTCAGCAGGGGCAAATACCATTTCCGCCAAGCCGGAAAATATTTCCTTTTCAGCGCTGACGATATCTACATGTACGGTCATGGTCATTATGTTACCTATAAGTTATCTAACTTATTTCATGCCTTTCGCTTTCTCAAGCGCTTCATCAATGGTGCCAACCATATAGAAAGCCTGCTCAGGAATCGCGTCGTATTCACCATCGATAATGCCTTTAAATCCGGCAATAGTATCTTTTAGCGACACATATTTACCGGGAGAACCGGTAAATACTTCGGCAACGAAGAAAGGTTGGGACAGGAAGCGCTGCATTTTACGCGCTCTTGATACAGTCAATTTATCTTCTTCAGATAATTCGTCCATACCCAAAATCGCAATAATGTCGCGTAATTCTTTGTAACGTTGCAGTATGCCCTGAACCTTACGCGCCACATCGTAATGTTCTTGGCCGATAACCAATGGATCAAGCTGACGGCTGGTAGAGTCCAACGGATCAATCGCAGGGTAGATACCCAATTCGGCGATTTGACGGGACAATACAACGGTCGCGTCCAAATGCGCAAACGTGGTCGCAGGCGATGGATCGGTCAAGTCATCCGCAGGTACATAGACCGCTTGGATAGAGGTGATAGAACCTGTTTTAGTTGAGGTAATACGCTCTTGCAATACGCCCATTTCTTCGGCCAAGGTAGGCTGATAGCCCACCGCTGAAGGCATACGGCCTAACAGCGCCGATACTTCAGTACCCGCCAGGGTGTAACGGTAAATATTATCAACGAAGAACAGTACGTCACGACCTTCATCACGGAAATATTCCGCCATGGTCAAACCAGTCAAGGCCACGCGCAACCTGTTTCCTGGCGGCTCGTTCATCTGCCCGTAAACCAGTGACACTTTGTCGATTACGTTTGAATCGGTCATTTCGTGATAGAAGTCGTTACCTTCACGGGTACGCTCACCGACACCGGCAAATACCGAGTAACCGCTGTGCTCAATCGCGATATTACGGATCAGCTCCATCATGTTAACGGTCTTGCCGACACCGGCGCCGCCGAACAAACCGACTTTACCGCCTTTAGTAAACGGACAGACCAAATCGATAACCTTGATGCCTGTTTCCAGCAGCTCGGTTGCCGCAGCCTGTTCAGCATAACTAGGCGCTTCACGGTGTATGCCCCATTTTACTTTTTCGCCAATAGGGCCTTTTTCATCGATAGGCTCGCCCAGGACGTTCATAATGCGGCCTAACGTTTCCTGTCCAACCGGCACCGCAATGGGCGAATTGGTATTACTGACTGCCAAGCCACGGCTTAAACCATCGGTGGTTCCCATAGCAATGGTTCTGACCACGCCATCACCTAATTGCTGCTGAACTTCCAGCACCAAGCCTTTGCCTTCTACATTTAAGGCGT
>JBLRXA010000100.1:0-12108 GCA_047920955.1 Methylobacter sp.
GCTTAAAAATAGGATTATTCTGAATAATGTTAAATTACTTTTGAATGGTTACTTACCAATCGATCAGCATGAGACCCATCCGCTCGCAGCACAATGAAGCCTGCTGCCTGATTCAGATCACCGACTCCAGCACATCAATCAAACGCGAAAAAATACTGCGCTCGCATTCGGAAATACTCAAAAAAGAAGCCACCACAGACAGCCTGACCGACATTTGCAACCGCAGGTTTTTCGACGCCCACTACGAAATAGCCGTAGCCGACGCCAAAAGGCAAAAATACCCGCTATCCATTTTCATGGTCGACATCGATTTTTTTAAGCCCTATAACGACCATTATGGGCACATTGCAGGCGATACCGTCATCAAACAGGTCGCCAACGCCTTAAAGTCGCAATTATCACGCGCCACCGACATCGTAGCGCGTTACGGCGGCGAAGAATTCGTGCTGGTCATGCCGCATTTAGCCGAAGACGTCGCCGCACAATTTGCAGAAAAACTCAGAAGCGCCGTTTTCGACCTGGCCATACCGCACATAAAATCCCCTTTATTTAGTCAAATAACCATTAGCATCGGCGTTTGTTCCGGCATTCCGGGAGCCCATGACAATATGCTGAACAAAGCCGACACTGCGCTCTATCAGGCCAAGCAAAAAGGCCGCAACCAATGTATGTCACTCTCACTTTGCGAAAGCAAAGAATATCTGGAACAATAGGACAGCCCCATCTTATCCGCCCGATAAAACCCAAAATCTGCGGCAACAGGATGGTTGAAAAACCAGTTACCCCATTCAGCCCCATCGCATGAACGTAAAACCCTCTGTTATCGCACTGGCCGTTAGCCTCGCCCTGCTCCCGTTTCCGCAACATGCCCTCGATCTTGGCCTTAACAGCAAAATAGAACTGCCCGACATGGGCGATTCGTCCGGCACACTGATCACACCGGCCGAAGAAAAAGAATTTGGCGAAGCCTTTTTCCGTAGCCTGCACTCGCAAATCACCATCAATCAGGATGCCGAAATCCAACAATACATCCAGACTATCGGCGAAAGACTCACCGCCAATAGCGACTCGCCGGGTAGCCCGTTCCATTTTTTTGTCGTGTTGGACAACAACATTAACGCCTTCGCAGGGCCTGGCGGCTATATCGGCGTCAATTCCGGCTTAATCTTAACCACAGAAGCCGAAAGCGAACTGGCCTCCGTCATGGCGCACGAAATTGCCCACGTTACCCAGCGCCATTTGTACCGCGCTTACGAAGCCGCCAGCCGCCTATCGATCCCCACCGCCGCCGCAACCTTGGCCGCCATTTTATTAGGTACGCAATCCCCGGAACTAGGCCAGGCTGCCATCATTGCCATCCAGGCCGGCAGCCTGCAATTTCAAATTGATTTTACCCGTGAAAACGAAGCTGAAGCCGACCGCGTCGGTATGCAAACTCTAGCAAGCTCCCAGTACGACCCGCGCAGTATGCCCACTTTTTTTGAACGCCTGCAGCAATCCAGCCGCTATTACGGACAAAACACCCCCGAATTTTTAAGGACTCACCCGGTAACCGCCTCGCGTATTTCCGACACCCGGGGCCGCGCCGAAACCTATCCTTATAAACAATACCCCGACTCGCTGGCCTACCAATTGGTCAAGGCAAAACTTCGGGTACTGACCACTACCGACACTGCCGACACGCTTAAATATTTCCAAGCCCGAACCACTCAGGGCACTACCGAACAGCGTGCCGTTGCCCGCTACGGGCTTGGCTTACAAGCATTGCACCAGCAAAAATTCGAGACCGCAGAAAGCATTTTTCAGCAGCTGAACCAAGAATACCCCAATCAGGCGCAATACCTAAGCGCCCTTGCCCACACCGCACTGGATGCCAAAAATTACAACACAGCACTGGCCCGCTATAAAAAACTGACCGAACAATTCCCCGACAACCAAGCCATTAAACTTGAATATATCAGCGCCTTACTGAAAACAGGCAGCGCCGAATTGGCCCGGAAAAATTTATTGCTGCTAAAGCCAAAAACCCAGCAACAACCGATTTATTGGCAGCTGTTGGCACAAGTTTACAGCGACCTAAACAAACCCGCCGAATCCCACCGTTACCTTGCCGAATATTACTATGCGACCGGCCAAACCAAAGATGCCATTTTGCAAATAAGGCTGGCGCAACAAGCAAAAGACCTCAGTTTCCAACTCTCCTCCATCCTTAATGAGCGGCTGAATTTCTTTATCAGCGAGGAAAAAGAAGCCAGACGTAACCGATAGAACCTGAATGCTGCC
The DNA here is from genome assembly GCA_047920955.1 of Methylobacter sp. Classification (GTDB taxonomy): domain Bacteria; phylum Pseudomonadota; class Gammaproteobacteria; order Methylococcales; family Methylomonadaceae; genus Methylobacter_A. Next base: position 2,284 of record JBLRXA010000100.1, read on the forward strand.
TGAATAAGAAGGCAGCCCCTGCCTATTATTTTCAATATTAGAAACCACTAAAGCTATATAACAAACTGTATTTATTGTCTATTTTGTATCGATTATTTTTTTTCCAGGCAAACCCCATATTTTAAATGGACAACAGATAGCCATTTGCATAAAATTTGCGCCGACCCGATGGATCGGGTTCGGTTTAATGACCGACTAAGAGGGGGAATTAGTCTTTTAGACTAGCTGATAATAATAACAAAATAAGTGACACTGCTTGGGTCGAGTTGTAACACTAGCAACTAAACAATAATAATAACAGCACTCAACACGCCCGCTTTATGCGGGCTTTTTATTGCCTGAAAAAACAAGCTGTCCAACCGCTAAAACCGACTCTCCCATTTAACGCGGAACAAAAAAAACCGGCATCTGCCCCGTGTTAAGTTGATACCCCTAAAACCCATCCGCCAACACCTCCCCCTTTACAAACAAACCCAGCCCACAGGGTATTTGGTTATAATGCCCCGCGCATATTCCAAACAAAAAGCCGACACGGGTAAACATCATGACCTTAACAACAACGACAGTCACACAATGGCAACGCAATTTTGAAGACAAAATAGCCGCCCTAAAATCCAGCGAACACTATCAAAAACTGCTGGCGATGCCGCCGCTAAAACGCTGGGCGACTATCGCGGGATTATTCCTGTTATCGCAGCTGGTCGTATTTGGCTTCTTGTACATCGTTTTTGGCCGCATTGTTGTCATCGGCTTTTTTGCCAGCATCCTGGCTGGATTAGCGACTGGCGTCGGCGCGTTGCCCGCGCTGTTTTTCAAAGACATTTCCAAAAACCTGTTTAACAGTATGCTGGGCGCCGCCGCTGGCGTCATGCTCGCGGCCACCGCCTTTTCCCTGCTGGTTCCGGGCATGGCTTACGGCAACCAAATCTGGCCAGGGCAAGGCATTTACATCGTCTCTGCGGGCATGTTGGCGGGCGCCCTGTTTCTGCATTATGCCGACAGCCAACTGCCGCATGTGCATTTTGATTCCATTTCCGACATCCACCTGAACTCGCTAAAAAAGGTCTGGCTGTTCATCATTGCCATCACTATCCACAACTTCCCCGAAGGCATGTCCGTCGGCGTCAGCTTCGGCTCCGGCGACATGAAAAATGGCGTTGTGCTGGCGGTTGCCATTGCCCTGCAAAATATTCCCGAAGGCCTCGCCGTCGCCCTGCCTTTGGTCGGGCTCGGCTACAACAAATGGCGGGCAGTCGGCATTGCCACGCTCACCGGCCTAGTCGAACCCGTAGGCGGCCTGCTCGGCATCACTATGGTCACCGTGTTCGAGCCTATACTGCCGATAGCGATGGGCTTTGCCGCCGGTGCCATGCTCTTTGTCATCAGCGAAGAAATCATCCCCGAAACCCATTCTGATGGCCGTTCGCGCTACGCCACCTTTGCCTTAATGGCTGGCTTCATCATCATGATGGTGCTGGACAACATGCTGGGCTAGACCTGATTTCCCCCGCAGGGTACGCTGCGCGTACCCTTGTCCAGCAAACAGCCCACACCTTATCAATAACGGCTACCTATGAAGCCAGCACAAACACGCCTTGGTAGCCGCTTTCGGCTAATAGCCCAAACATACAAAATTAGTCAGCATCCGCCGTAAAAAACCTTCTCAGGAAACAACATGGATCATCTGCACAACTATTTGCAACATCTTCTAACGTCGCTCAGCACTGCGCATATTTTCGAAAACCTGCAAAGCTCCTTTCAACTATTTTTATCGTTACTGAGCAATGGCAATTTTGCCGAAATATCAGCCACAACAATGACCAGCTTTGTACTGATTGCAGCCGCCGAAATCGGCGACAAAAGCCAGCTCGTGTGCATGTCCCTGGCCTCCCGGCACCGACCTATGCCCATCTTATTCGGCGCCATCGCGGCATTTGCCCTCCTAAACACACTGGCTACCGTGTTCGGCGTCGCCGTAGCCGGCTGGCTGCCGGAATATATCGTTGCCGCTATTGTCGCCTTGCTGTTCGCCTGCTTCGGCATGCATTCCTTGCGCGTGGAAACGGAAGACGAACATAATGAAATTAAGGAAAAAAGCGGCCACGGCATCTTCTTCACCACTTTTTTATTGATTATGGTGGCCGAATTCGGCGACAAAACCCAACTGGCGGTTGTCGGCTTAAGCAGCACCGCCGCACCGATTGCCGTATGGATCGGCGCCACCGCCGCACTGGCGTTCAGTTCCGCATTAGGCATCCTGGCCGGACGCACGCTGTTACAAAAAGTTCCGTTAGCGTTAATGCATAAAATCAGCGGCACTATTTTCCTCGCCTTATCTGTTTTTGCCGCTTACCGGGCTTATATCAGCTATACGCATTAGGCAACTTTAAACGAGTGCTGATGCGGCACACTGTTTATAACCTTGTTTTTTATTACCATGGAGATAATGACATTTTCTTAAACCAAGCCCTTCGTGGACGTTATAGGCAGTAAATAGCCAAAAACTCAGAAATGCTACAAAAAACAGGCCAACTCGCCGTATAATACGCGGTTATTTTCACTGATATAAAGGTACAGTCTATGCAAATTCTTCAAGAAGCGCTTACGTTTGATGACGTTTTATTGGTGCCCGCGCACTCGACTGTGTTACCACGCGATGTAGACATGAGGACACAGCTAACGCGGGGCATTACGCTGAATATCCCACTGGTCGCGGCGGCAATGGATACAGTGACCGAAGCCCGGCTGGCCATTGCCATTGCCCAAGAAGGCGGCATCGGCATTATCCACAAGAATATGACTGCCGAGCAGCAGGCGCGTGAAGTGCGCAGCGTTAAAAAATACGAGAGCGGCGTGATTAAAGACCCGATTACGGTATCGCCCGATACCAGTATCCGCGACGTGATTAAGCTGACCCGCGCCCGCAACATTTCCGGTGTGCCTGTGGTTAACGGTGCTGAGCTGGTCGGCATTGTCACCAGCCGCGATTTGCGTTTTGAGACGCGCTTTGACGAACCGGTATCCAAGGTGATGACGCCCAAAGAACGCCTGGTGACGGTCAGTGAAAATGCCGACCGCAAAGAAGCCGTGGCCTTGCTGCACAAACACCGTATCGAAAAAGTGCTGGTGGTCAATGATGCTTTCCATCTACGCGGCATGATTACCGTCAAAGACATTCAAAAAGCCAAAGATTATCCCCTGGCCTGCAAAGACGAACAGGAACGCTTGCGCGTCGGCGCCGCCATCGGCACAGGACAGGGCACCGAAGAACGCGTTGCCGCATTGGTTGAAGCGGGTGTTGATGTGATTATCGTCGACACGGCGCACGGCCATTCGCAAGGCGTGTTAGACCGAGTGCGCTGGGTCAAACAGCATTATCCCGATGTACAGGTGATCGGCGGCAACATAGCCACCGCAGAAGCGGCATTGGCGCTGGTCGAAGCCGGCGCGGACGGCGTTAAAGTCGGCATCGGCCCCGGCTCCATCTGCACCACGCGCATTATTGCCGGTGTCGGCGTGCCGCAAATCACCGCTGTCAGCAATGTCGCCGATGCCTTAAAAGGTACCGGCGTGCCGTTGATTGCCGACGGCGGCATCCGCTATTCCGGCGATGTCGCCAAAGCGTTGGCTGCCGGTGCATACGCGGTGATGCTGGGCGGTTTGTTTGCCGGTACCGAAGAAGCGCCGGGCGAGATTGAGCTGTTTCAAGGGCGGTCTTATAAATCCTATCGCGGCATGGGTTCTTTAGGCGCGATGGCGCAACAGCAAGGTTCCAGCGACCGCTATTTTCAGGAAGAAACCGATTCGGCTGAAAAACTGGTGCCGGAAGGCATCGAAGGCCGGGTGCCGTATAAAGGCAGCTTGCTGGCGGTTATCCATCAGTTGCTGGGCGGCATCCGCGCCAGCATGGGCTACACCGGCAGCCAAAGCATTGCGATCATGCACGACAAAGCCCAGTTTGTGCGGGTGAGCAGCGCCGGTATGCGCGAAAGCCACGTCCATGATGTGACCATCACCAAAGAAGCGCCTAATTACCGGATGGAGTGATTTAGGCGGGTGGGTTAAATCGAGTGGCTGGAGTGCAAGCCTTGGCTTCTACTGAAGCAAACCAAGGTTTGCACGCCAAATTATCAACTGTAATGACAGGTTTAACCCGCTACCGATTAATGCATCAGGCAAAATGCAGCCGACACCCTAATCCTACATTGTTCCCACGCTACAGAGATTGCGAAAGTATTGTCAAAATCACTAAAAAACAGCTCCCGCGTGGCAACAATTTCAACTTTCGGAGTTTCCCATGACTGTACTGACTGTCCATAATCTTGACGATGCCATAGAAAAACAGTTAGAAATTAATGCATTAAAACATCATTGCTCTATTGAAGAGGAGGTGTGCCGTATTCTTAAACAAGCCCTTCTGCCCGCTGAAAAGCAAAAAAAATTAGGCAGTTATTTACACCAACACATCATAGCTGTTAATGCGGGTGTGGAATTGGAACTGCCGACGCGCTCATTACCCCGTTCCGCGCCTGATTTTTTCTGAAAAATATCAATAATGATAATACTGCTAGACACCAATATCATTTCTGAATTAATGCGTCTACAGCCTAATTTGGCGGTTATTGATTGGCTGGATGAACAATATGCTGATGAATTATTTATTCCTGCCATCGTTAAAGCGGAAATTGAAACGGGCATTGCAATTTTAGATGACGGCAAACGTAAACAATCTTTATTAAAAGCCGCTGAATTTATTTTTATAAACTTCTCTAACCGCTGCTTGCCATTTGATGATAAAACAGCGACCCATTACGCAAGTATTATTGCCTTTACAAAAAAACAAGGCCGCCCAATTAGCGTTGAAGATGCCCAAATTGCAGCTATCGCCACACAGCACAACGCATTATTAGCGACTCGTAATACCGCTGATTTTGATTTTTTAGCGCATTTAACGCTGATCAATCCATGGCAATAATATCTCTCCCTTTACCTTTATTCTTACAGAGTGACACCGTGAACCAAGCCCCCAACAACATCCATCACCACAAAATCCTGATCCTGGATTTCGGCTCCCAATACACCCAGCTGATTGCGCGGCGCATCCGCGAAATTGGCGTGTATTGCGAAATTTATTCCTGCGAATGCGACGCCGAACAGGTCAAAAAATTCGCGCCCAACGGCATTATTCTTTCCGGTGGCCCGGAAACCGTGACCAGCGGCGATACGCCACGGGCGCCGCAAATCGTGTTTGAACTGGGCATTCCGGTGCTGGGCATTTGCTACGGCCTGCAAACCATGACCGAGCAATTGGGCGGCAAGGTTGAAAGCTCCGATCACCGTGAATTCGGCTACGCGCAAATCAGGGCGCACGGCCATTCCAAATTGTTGAACGGTATTGAAGACCATTTGTCGCCGGAAGGTTTTGGCCTGCTTGATGTGTGGATGAGCCACGGCGACCGTGTGGTCGGTTTGCCGAGCGGTTTTAGTCTGATTGCCAGCTCTGACGGTGCGCCGATTGCCGGTATCGCCAATGAAGACAAAGGTTTTTACGGCCTGCAGTTTCATCCCGAAGTCACCCACACCAAACAAGGCGGGCGCATATTGTCGCGCTTCGTGCTGGACATTTGCGGCTGCGAAGCCTTATGGACGGCCAGCAATATTATCGAAGACAGCATTCAGGCCGTGCGCAAAACCGTCGGCACTGACCATGTGGTTTTAGGCTTGTCCGGTGGCGTCGATTCGTCGGTGGTTGCCGCGTTGCTGCATAAAGCCATTAAAGACCAGTTGACCTGCGTATTTGTCGATACCGGCTTGCTGCGCCTGCGCGAAGGCGATCAGGTGATGGCGACTTTTGCCGAACACATGGGCGTCAAGGTGATTCGGGTCAACGCCGAACAGCGTTATTTGGACGCCTTGAGCGGCGTCACCGACCCGGAACAAAAACGCAAAATCATCGGCAGTTTGTTTATCGATATTTTCGATGAGGAAGCCGCGAAAATTACCGATGCCAAATGGCTGGCTCAAGGCACCATTTATCCCGATGTGATTGAATCGGCCGGTTCCAAAAGCGGCAAGGCGCATTTGATCAAATCGCATCACAATGTCGGCGGTTTGCCGGAAAACATGCTGTTAAAATTGGTCGAGCCCTTGCGCGAACTGTTCAAGGATGAAGTCAGAAAATTGGGCGTGGAATTGGGTTTGCCAGCCGATATGGTCTATCGCCACCCCTTCCCCGGCCCTGGTTTGGGCGTTCGCATCTTAGGCGAAGTGAAAAAGGAATTTGCCGATTTGTTGCGCCAAGCCGATGCGATTTTCATTGAAGAACTGTATCGCCATGATTTGTACGACAAAGTAAGCCAAGCATTCGCAGTGTTTTTGCCGGTCAAATCAGTCGGCGTCATGGGCGATGGCCGCCGCTATGATTATGTCATTGCCATCCGCGCCGTCGAAACCATCGATTTCATGACCGCACGTTGGGCGCATTTGCCCTACGAATTTTTAGACTTGATTTCCCGCCGTATCATCAACGAAGTGCCCGGTATTTCCCGTGTTGCTTACGACATCAGCGGCAAACCGCCGGCAACGATTGAATGGGAATAAATCCGACAACGGATGAAGCCTGGATGCGCCATGCCATCAGGCTGGCAGAGCGCGCCGAACAGCAAGGCGAAGTGCCGGTGGGCGCGGTCGTGGTTAGAGATAATCGCTGTCTCGCCGAAGGCTGGAATGTGCCGATTATCAGCCACGACCCGACCGCTCATGCCGAGATTGTCGCCTTGCGCGGCGCGGGTACTCATGTTAAAAACTACCGGCTCACCGACGCCACTTTATATGTAACGCTGGAACCGTGTGTGATGTGCTTGGGCGCAATCAGCCATGCGCGCATTAAACGGCTAGTGTTCGGCGCTTACGATCCCAAGCGCGGCGCAGTGTGCAATGCTTTGAGCCTGACCGATGCGCCGTTTTTGAACCACCGCATCAGCTGGGACGGCGGCATACTGGAAAGCGAATGCGCCGCACTGCTGCGGGATTTTTTTAAGGCAAGGCGCTAACAAAAGGCGGGTGCCGCCGCGATAAGCATCAAAACTTATTGGCTAACCCGCCTTAACTTGGTAGCCTTAAAGCGCGACGAGGGCACAGCACCCAGATGAATTCCAATTGCCCTAACCTCCCCGGAGCAGACCATGCCTAATAAACGATTTGTCACCAGCAAACCTAAATCATCGATCACCGACGTACCCAAATTGGGCGTCGGCAAAGACGATTTTATCCATGACTTCAAACGCTATTATGTGCATGCGCTAGGCCGCGATGATAGCTCCCGCTCCTCCCCCTTCTATGCCTGCGAAGCACTGTCGTTATCGATCCGTGACCGCCTGATGGAACGGCGCAAAGCCACCGAAAAAACCTACAATAAAATGGACAGCCGACAAGTCTTTTACCTGTCCATGGAATTTCTGATGGGACGCACCTTGAGCAACGCCATGCTCAACCTCGGCGTCGTCGATGCCGCCACCCAGGCCATGCACGATTTGGGCATTGAAATCGAAGAACTGGTCGACCGCGAACTCGATGCCGGGCTTGGCAACGGCGGCCTAGGCCGGCTGGCCGCGTGTTTCATCGACAGCTGCGCCACCCTGCAATTACCGGTCACCGGCTACGGCTTGCGCTACGAATACGGCATGTTCACCCAGACCCTCGTCAATGGCGAACAAGTCGAAAAACCCGACCACTGGCTACGCTACGGCAACATCTGGGAAATCGAGCGGCTGGAATATTCCTTGCGCATCAAATTTGGCGGCCATACCGAAATACAGACCGATGAACAAGGCAAGCGCCGGGTCTGCTGGTTCAGCACCCATGACGTACTCGCCGTGCCCTTCGACACCCCCGTTCCCGGTTACCAAAACAACACCGTCAACAATTTGCGTTTATGGAAAGCCGTGGCCACCGAAGAATTCAACCTGGATGAATTTAACGCTGGCGATTATGCCGAATCGGTCGCCTCGAAAGTCACCGCCGAACACATCACCATGGTGCTGTACCCCAACGACGCCAATGAAAACGGCAAGGAATTGAGGCTGCGCCAGCAGTATTTTTTGGCCTCCGCCAGCCTGCAAGACGTCATTAGCCACTGGATTAGGCAGCACGGCGCCGACTTTTCCAACTTCGCCGATAAAAACTGCTTCCAACTAAACGACACCCATCCGAGCATCGCCATTGCCGAATTGATGCGCCTGCTGATAGACGTCTACGGCCTGCCATGGGCCAACGCCTGGGCGATTACCCGTAAAACCATGGCTTACACCAACCACACGCTGTTGCCGGAAGCACTGGAAAAATGGCCGGTCAGGCTTATGCAAAAACTGCTGCCACGCCTGATGGAAATCATTTTTGAAATTAACGCCCATTTCATGTCCGAAGTCGCCGCCCACTGGCCCGGCGACAGGGCCAGACTAGGCCGCATGTCGATTATCGAAGAAGGCGGCGAACAGCAAGTGCGCATGGCCTACCTCGCCATTGTCGGCAGCTTTTCGGTCAACGGCGTCGCCCAACTGCATTCCCAACTGCTGCAACAAGGCCTGTTCCGCGATTTTTATGAACTATGGCCGGCCAAGTTCAACAACAAAACCAACGGCGTCACCCCACGCCGCTGGCTAGCCTCCTGCAACCCCGAACTGGCCGCGCTGATTACCGAAACCATCGGCGATGGCTGGGTCACCCATCTGGACAAACTGAAAGAACTCGCGCCTTATGCCGAAAACCCCGAATTCCGCCAGCGTTGGCGCGACATAAAACAACATGCCAAACAGCGCCTGATCGAGCATAAAAAACAGTACCTGGACATCCGCTTAAACCCTGACGCCCTGTTCGACATACAAGTCAAACGTATACACGAATACAAACGGCAGCTGTTGAATGTGCTGCACGTCATCCACCTTTACGACCGCATCAAACGCGGTGACACCGGCAACTGGGTGGCGCGTTGCGTGTTAATCGGCGGCAAAGCCGCGCCCGGTTACGCCATGGCCAAAAGGACTATCAAACTGATTAACAACGTCGCCCAAGCCATCAATTCAGACCCCGATGTCGGCGACCAACTGACCCTACTGTTTTTGCCCGACTACCGGGTATCCGGCATGGAAATAATCTGCCCGGCCGCCGACCTGTCCGAACAGATTTCCACCGCCGGCAAAGAAGCCTCCGGCACCGGCAACATGAAACTGATGATGAACGGCGCCTTGACCATCGGCACCCTTGATGGTGCCAACATTGAAATCCGCGAAGAAGTCGGCGATGAAAACTTCTTCCTGTTCGGGCTGACCGAAGAACAGATCGAAACGCGGCGCGAACATTACGACCCCGTCGCCATCATCGACCAGGACGAAGACTTGCAGCGCGTGATGAACCTGCTCGAATGCGGGCATTTCAACCAATTCGAACCGGGCATCTTCGACGACCTGATAGCCTCCGTTAAAAGCAAATACGACCCGTGGATGACCATTGCCGACTTTAGGGGCTATATCGACGCCCAAAAACGCGTGGAAGCCGCCTACCAGGACAAAGAGCACTGGGCACGCATGAGCATATTAAACTGCGCCAACAGCGGCAAATTCTCCACTGACCGCACCATCAACGACTACAACCGCGACATCTGGAAATTAAAACCCGAACCCGTGCAATACCCCTGAAACTAGCAATAAGGAAACATCGCTGCGGGATGAAGCCAATGATTGTGAAGGGGGTCTGCATCCCCTTCCCAATCCGCGCTTCGCTTCGCTCGTGGCGGGCGCTCCTTTCGGCCTGAAGGCCGAGGTCTAAAAC
>JBLRXA010000101.1:0-12071 GCA_047920955.1 Methylobacter sp.
CTGTTATTGGCTTGACCGAGCCAAGCCAAATCATAATCGATCAACGTCCAGTCAGGATTCCTGATAGCACTGACAATGTCGCTTTTTAAGCCCAAGGCACTAAGATTGGATGCCGATTCTGCAAACAACTGTGCCGGGCTGTGGCTTTCCAGCAAGCGGAGAAAGGTTCGACAACCGACGCCCGGCGTGCGCAACAGCGCCAGCCAGTAGTTGATGTCGTCATCGGTTGGCGGTGCGGTAATGTTCAGGGGGTTTTTACTTTATCTAAAACATGAAGCGCCTGGGTGGCTTTCATCACCAGCGCGTAACTGACACGCTCAAACGGGCGGAAAACCATCAGCGTACCGGCGAGTTCGTCGGGCAGCTTAACATGGTCGTTCCTTGCCGGACTGTAGCGGTCTTTGACCACGGCGCCGCGCTGGTAAATGTCCAGTTCGTGGCCGGTCAGAAGTCCGTCAGCCGTGCCTTTGTCGATGACTACGACATTATATTGGCCGATTTGGGAAACGCCGCCCATGACGCTAATAATACTGCCTTCTATGCTGGTTTCTGGCGGACGGGGAAAATAATGCAGGGAAAAATCCTGTTTGGCGGCGGGCATAATGCGGTCACCGATGCGGATTTCACTGACTGCTTTAGTGATCACCATGGTTGCCGGGTCGCCGGTTTTTTGCAAGGAAATGTCGGCAATATATTCTGCTTCGTAACCTAAAACTTCGCCGTTTTCAGGGCTGGCATAGGTGTCCCCAGGCCGGTAAATGGTGTATGACGTATTGTCCGCTTCGGTTATCGAACGTACATAAACCCGGTCGCCGGTACCTGCAATCAGATGTTCACCGGCAAAGTCGACCACATACGCCGAGTTGGCCAATTCATTTTCATCAACCACACGGGGTGATGACAAATAGCTGGCTATGGCCTCGGTAGGGATTAAGCGGATGGCTTGTTCTATCTTGACTTCGCGGATGCAAGGCAGCACCTTGCCGTCCGGAGATAGGGGAAAGTTTGTGCGCCCATGTTTATAGTCTTCTTCACGCAGTACGCAGGGTGCGTCGGGGTTGGCCAAGGGGCGTTGGTCGCTACGTGAAATGCTCAGCTGCGGCTGGCCGTTGACCATGGAAAAATACAGCGTATCGCCGGGATAAATCAGATGCGGGTTACTGATTTGGCTGTTGAGGCGCCACAGTTCCGGCCATTGCCAAGGGTGGGTTAAAAACTTGCCGGATATGTCCCATAAGGTATCGCCTTTGGTGACGGTATATTTTTCGGGGTGGGATGGGTTAATTTGTACTTCGTCAGCCGATACGCCCAAGCTGAGGAGGAGAGAGGCCATCAATCCGGTGAGTGTGCGAAAAGCCATGCTGGGGATTCCTGTTGGGTCTTTTTAAGCAGTCTGAATCTGAAGAGTGTAGATGAATATGGGAGGTTTTAAAAGGATAGTCCGTTAAAAAAGCGGGTGGGTCGCTACATCGCGATTAGCGCTAATCGCGACGTAGCGGCCCACCCACTATCTATTTGCTGCGTTATTTGACGGTGACCGAAATCTCCTGACTACTGCTGTTACCGGAAGAATCGGTTGCTTCGGCTTTAATGGTGTTGCTGCCTTTAGTGGCTTTTCTGGTGTTCCAGGTGTAGTTGATTGAACTGCCGTTAGTGGAAGAAACCAATTTGCCATTGATGAACAGCTTGACGCCCGCGACGGCGACATCATCCGTAGCACTGACCGTGATTTTTTGGTTCGCCGCCGCCGTTGCCCCATTTTGAGGGCTGGTGATGCTGACGACTGGCGGTGTCGTGTCGACTACAGGTTCAGGCGCTGGTGCTGTGGGTTCAGGTGCAGCTGCCGCTTCTACCGTCGCTGAGGCGGCGTTAGACAAGGCTGAGTTACCGGCGCTGTTGTAGGCATAAACCCGATAGCTGTAAGTTTGTCCGCCAGCCAGATCGCTGTTGGTAAAGCTCACGGCATTTTGCCCTAACGCGGCGACTTGGCTCCAGCTTTGGCCGTCGGTAGAGCGTTGCACAATAAAGCCGCTTTCATCGGTCGCATTGTCGTTCCAGGTCAGGACAATGCTGCTGGTTGCCGCTGCCGCCACCAAATTAGTGGGGGCATTGGGCGCAGTCACCACAGTTGCCGGTGTACGGAAATTGGCAATGGTCGATGCCGTCGCGTTCATTGAACGTGCGGCATTGGCATTGGCCGTGCCTGTGGGAAAACCGTTCCAGGTCACATTGGGGTTAGCGAAATAAGGGATACGCGTTTCGCCGCTGCAGGAATACGACATGATCGAGCGGTAATTGCCGCATACTTGATAACCGTAAGAATCCGGATAAATTGGTGTACCGCTAGAGTTGGCCGCATCGTGCATATTGCCTTGAATATGGCCGATTTCATGGGCAAATGTGTTGTTGCTGCCTAGGCAGTTGTAAACTGAATCATCGTGAACAACGCCCAGCGCATAAGGCGCAAACCACGAGCCAAGTGAGGTCATCCGATAAGCCACGCCGCAAGCACTGTTGTCGGCGCTAATCAGCATAACAACGTCCGCGCCCACTTGATTACGCAGGTTGTGGACTTCATCCATATAACCGTCGGTAGCATTTTGTAAGCGGGTCAGTGTGGTGCTGACAGAGCCCGTTTCTGTATAAGCCGTTTCAGTCATACCAACCAGATTCAGTTGTATGTCGACTTTACTGTTCAAATATGCTTGATTGGCGCGGGTTACCGCGTTGATGATTTTCGATTCAATACCGCTGGCACCACTGGCATTGGTGCGCGATTTCGGCGTATAAACCACGAGTACGTCAATGACTTGGCCGCTGCTGGTTACGGTGTCGCCGCTGGTGGTTGCAGATGAACCGTCGGTTGAAGTGTCGCCTTCCATGACATCATGTTCAGACTCTTCCGGTTCAAATTGTGCAGGCAAGCTATTGGGATCGAGCTCGCGCACCGCATGGGTTGCACCACCGGCAAACACGATTTCAAAAGTGCGTTCGTTGTATTCCACCGTGCCCATCAGTGCACGGCCTTTGACCGCCAACACCACTTCGCTGTCGGTATCGCCTTCGATATGGCCGATCCAGACATCGCCGCCTTGGATATTTTTAACCGTGCGGTCACGGACTGCAGTTAGCGTGATATCGTCGAACAAGTTCAGTTCCAAGCTAGCGGCATCCAGCGCATTAAAATTGACTTGGGCATGGCGCGCCCGTCCTTGCAGCGCTTTTTGCGGTAGTTCAGGCCGTCTGGATGCGCCGTCGCTGTCGGGGTCGCCTAACAGTGCCACAGGTCTTCCGCCACGCGCATGGGCTGGCGGGCCTGATGCTGTTGATGGGAATTGGGTTATGGATTCAGTCAGGTAGCCATGCCATGAATCGGTAGCGGCTAAGGCTAATAACAGACCCAGCGCCGCGCCGCCAAAAGCCGCAGTGAATTGAATGACTGCGTTACTGCGCCAGCGGCGAAACAACATTAAACCCAGCAAAGCAAGGCCAGTAAAAGCTAGCGTAAGTGCCAGCGGAAATGCCCAGTCTGGCAGGGATGCCAGCCACAGCGTCAGATTTTGGGCGCTGTCATCGCTTGCCGCTGCCGCGCCCGGCAGTGCGGCCAAAGCCGCTGCCCAGCCGATAACGGCGGGGCGAATTAGGGGATTGATTAAAGTGTTCATGATTATTTCCTTGTTGACGGGATGAATATACAGATTTTCAGGGCAAAAATTTCAAGGCTTAATAAGGTTCCTTGTCAAAAGAGCCTAAAGTTGGAGATGTAAATTTTTGACGAAACCTAGGGCAGTATATTAATCATCGTGATATTTAACTTTGAGATACATCACATTTTATAAAAATGCTGTGTTTGAGGCTGCCTGATCACTTCATGCAAAAAAGTTGTAGGGTACGCTGTGCGTACCTTATCGACTAAATTGTTCCATAATGGTACGTACAGCGTACCCTACACTACTGCTATTTTGGTGCGAGCCAGTACAAAAACAAAAGGCCGGGTTAGCGTTAGCATACCCCGGCCTTTTGGAACCATTATTGAGTTACGTTGCCGTCAACTCAGAATGTTATAAGTTACTCAACGGTGGCGGGGATGGTGCAGACCACTTCTGTAACTTTTTCAACATCGACATGCACACCGTAGAAATTAAAGGCATCGACATTTACTGTATAAGTTGCTCCGCCTGCTGTTGCTTTGTGTGTTGTAAAGCTGCCTGGAGCAGGGTTGCCGCTTGGCGCAGTTGCATAGCCTTGGATTTTGACGTTTTCTGCTACGGGGTTAAATCTCCAGCCGGTATTGATGTTAATAGTAATGGTTACCTTGCCGTTATTAACAGCCGAGAAAGTCACTGTGCCTGCTTCATGAGTTTGACCGGCTAATAGATCAACAGTTTTCGCGGCATATTCAGTGTAAGTAGCCCAACTTCCTTGCTGCGTATAACGGTTACCAGCTGCCCAAGCTGTTTCTTCATCATATTTGTAACAAGCTCCATCTTCGTCACTAGGCGGTGTACAGACGACGTTATAAACACCGTAATACCACCATGCGCCCACAGCAGCGCCTTTTTTGTTTCTGGCATTGAATTTATCTTTACCATCAAATTCAAAGCCATAAGCGGTATCGTTACTGCCATCTGCATAATTGATTTCAGCATGCGGTATGACATAAATGTCTTTGCCACAAGCATCCGCTTCGCCGAAGACATCGGCAAGGGCAACAGTAAAGGTATAAGTCGTTAGGCCTGTCGCATTGAACGCATAAGGGGAATGTCCGGGTGCAGGTCTATTGCTTTTATCAAGGTTGTCAAAGTTTGTTTGATCGCCAACCCACAAATGCAAAGTACCCAATGTGGCGTTGGGATCGGTGAGGGTATAGGTTACTGATACTTGTCCAGCATTGATGTCATGGTCAACAACAACCGTTCCCACGTCAGTCGATTGTCCTGCCAATAGAGGCCATGTCTCCGCAGCAGACGCCAAAGGACTAACTAAAAACATAGCAACCAATGCCATGAGCCAAATTGTTTTGCCGAAAAGTCCGCTTTGCGGCCCGGCTTTTGTTTGATACGTTTTCATGACTGCTCTCCTAGTGATTGTTATAAAAATTACAAAAATATTAATTAAGAAATGTTTAGTGATTTCTTCAAAACCCAAACCGCGTTGCCGCCAAACTCACCGATACACCATAACCCTCAGCACTCGGCGCTACCCGCACTACCTGACCTTCACAATCCAATCGTTCCGGCGCGCCCGCTACTTGGCGGGGAAAAATAAAAAACCGGATATAACTGCCACTATCGATAAACTGGCTGGTTTCAAAACACACGCCTGAGCTGCTGATGTCGCGGGTGATGCCGTTGCCGCCGTTAAAGCCTACCGGCCATGACAGAAAATAGCGTCGGTCTTGGCGTTGCTCAGTTGTGTTCAGTGCCATGATGCAATCCCCCGATAATTTTCCGATGGGAAAAATAATACGTTGAATTACGTAGGTTATCTATTATCTAACGGTTGTAACTATGCTTTCTTAGGTTATACTTTTTGTAACTTTAGTTACTTTTTCTTGGACGATGACCTATGACGATCAATATTATTATTGCTGACAGCCACCCGTTGATTTCGTTTGCTTTGGATAAATTGCTGTCATCTGAAACCGATTTTACGGTGCAGGAACGCTGTGGCAGTGGCGAGGCGGCACTGTTGGCGGTGCGGCAATATCAGCCGGATGTGCTGGTTGTCAATGTCGATTTGCCGGGCAGAAGCGGTCTGTCGGTGCTGCGCGAATTGCATGAGGCGAAAAGTTGTACCCGCGTGGTGTTTTTGGTTGCGGCGATGGATGGCGATACTTTGCTGGAAGCGGTGCGCTGTCAGGTGCGCGGCATTGTGTTGATGGATATGGCGCTGCAGTTGTTGATTCCCTGTGTGCGTAAAGTCCACGCGGGCGGCGAGTGGCTGGAACGCGATTCGGTCAGGAGCGCGTTGGACAAGATTTTACAAAACGGCGCTGAGGCGGCGCAAACGACAGAACGTTTGTCGCTAAAGGAGCTTCAGTTGGCGCGCATGGTGGCCGACGGTGACAGCAATAAAATGATGGCCCGGAAAATCGATTCCACTGAGGGCGCGGTCAAGGCCACTTTACACCGGATTTACCAGAAATTCGATGTGCGCGGCCGGGTCGATTTGGCGCGTTTGGTGCGGGAAAAGGGGCTTTAGCGGCTGGATATGGTCTATTGCCTGACTCGCTTTCTTCCAAATCATAATCATCTTGCAAACCCAGCCAAAATTTTGCAGAAACTCCAAAATAGCGTCCCAAGCGAATGGCTGTGTTAGCTGTGATTGAGCGTTTACCTTGAATAATTTCGTTAATCCGGCGAGGATAAACACAAATAGATCGGGCCAATTCATTTTGGCTAATTTGCATTGGTTTTAGAAATTCTTCTAACACTCGGTCTTCAAGTTTTTTTAGCTTGACTGAAGCGAATCCAGATAAATCAAGGTGTTCCCGTTAATGGTGTCAAGGCTTACATGGCAGCACTTATGCCTGCAAGGCCTGGTTTTCTGGAGTCCTATAAAATCAAGAATTAAAAACTTGAACATCGAGTAACAGAATTTCTCCAGGATGAATATTGCTTAACATGCTATGTCCTCGGTGATAATCGCACTTTAGCATTATCAATAACGCTGGAGTCCAATAGCGTTAGCTATTGGTGATCCACTGTCCGTCTTAAGTTGGTAGCCATAATCGACAACTATGTCTTATCGGTCACATTATCCATCGCCAGCAAGATCAGTTGCGGTTCGCCGGTTTGGCCAATGATGCCACGGGCGTTGAGCCGCATTTTGCGGTAGCCGATGCGCGGGAAATCATGTTCCACCTCATAATTTTCAAACGCCTCTTTTTGCGGCAATACGTTTTCCAATCGCTCACGCAAATCGGGGATGTTCCACTGGCCATCGCCCAGTTCATAAATGGGGCGTCCTACGGTTTCTTCTGCCGTCACTTGGAAATTCCGGTAAAACGAACGGCTGGCGGTGACGACAACCATCTGCCCGTTAAGCACAAGCAGCGGTTCGCGCACGGTGTTGACAATGGCTTCGGCCAGTAACCGCGCTTCCTGCGTTGCTATGGCCCTGGTGCGTTCAGTGATGTTGGTGAAGGTCATTACCACGCCGTCGATCATGTTTTCCAGTGTCCGGTAGGGCTGGATGCGCGCCAGATACCAGTCGCCGCTGATTGTTTTGACTTCACGTTCTATCGGCACCAGGTTATCGAGTACGCTACGGGCGGCGTCGAGCAGGTCTTCGCCTTCCAGTTCCGGTTTGATGTCGCCCAGCGCACGGCCTATATCCGATACGGCTAGCCGATACAGCTGGGTCGCATCGCGGGTGAAGCGGCGGATAATCAGCTGTTGGTCGAGGAAAATGGTGCCGACCTGCATGTTGTCGAGCAGGTTTTTCATGTCGTTTTGCATGTCGGCGAGTTGGGCGATTTTGGCCTGTAGTTCGGAATTGACCGTGACCAGCTCTTCATTGATCGATTGCAGCTCCTCTTTCGAGGTTTCCAGTTCTTCGTTGGTGGATTGCAGTTCCTCATTGGTGGATTGCATTTCTTCGTTGGTGCATTTCAGTTCCTCGTTGGAGGCGTATTGTTCTTCGATGGTGGCTTGGAGGTTCTCGCGGGTATAGGCCAGTTCGCGCTCCAGCTCTTTGATATGGCGCTGCCCATCGGGTTTGGATGGGCGCTTGCTGCGTGGCGGTTTCTTGGCTGTTGGTTGGGGCAAGTCCTGAAAGCTGATCAGCAACAGGTTTTGGCGGTCATTCGGATTGGCCAGCGGCCTTACGTGGAGCATGACCGGATGAAAATCGCCGTTGGTCTTGACCGACAGCTCCTGGCTTAGCGTTGGCCTGCCTTGGTTGGCGGTCTGGATGGCGGGGCGCAACGCCAGCTGCAGGCCTTCCCGTGCCATGTCGATGATGTTGAGGGTGGCGTGGCCGGGGGCAGGGCGCAGGTATTTGCCGGTTTCGCCATAGATATAGAGGATATTGCCCCTGAGGTCGGTCACGACCGAGGTAGGCGCGTAAAACTGGAGCAGCATCCGCCGGGTCAGGTCGGCCAAGTTGATTTCCCGCGCAGTTTTTATGATGTCGTCCGGGGTTTTGTGCGTCAGTTCAGCACTCCAGTTCAGGTTGCTGATCAGCAGGGTGCGGATGGAGGCGGGCGTGGGGGTGGCGCAGTAAAATTTCCATTTGCGGTTCAGCGGCGTGAACAGGTCGGTGTGGTTGCCGATGCCCTCCGACGGCGACAGGAATAACACGCCGTTCGGCTTGAGTGCGTAGTGAAAGGTCGGGATCAGGCGGTTTTGCAGTTCCGGCTCCAAATAAATCATCAGGTTACGGCAACTGAGCAGGTCGAGTTTGGTGAACGGCGGGTCTTTGATCACATTCTGGACGGCAAAGACCACCATTTCGCGGATTTCCTTTTTTACCCGATAGCCGCCGTCCTCTTTGATGAAGAAACGGCGCAGGCGCTCAGGCGTGACATCCTGGGTGATGTTGGGCGGATAAAAACCGGCGCGGGCAGTGGTGATGATGTCTTCGGCAAGGTCGGTACTGTACAGTTGCACTTTAAATTCACTGCGGTTTTCATCCATGAATTCGCGCAATACCATGGCAATGGAATAGGCTTCCTCGCCAGTGGCGCAACCGGCCACCCAGGCACGAAAAATGTAATCATCCGCTTTGTCTTTAAGCAGTGCCGGTAGGATGTCCTGTTTCAATGTGCTGAACGCGTCCGGGTCGCGGAAGAAATTGGTGACATTGATCAGCAGCTCTTTGAACAGCGCGGACAGTTCGGGCGGATGTTCTTTCAGGAAGCGGGCATAAGTTTCGGTGCCTTCAATGCCGTTTTGCGACATGCGGCGCTGGATGCGGCGGGTGATGGTGCTTTTTTTGTACAACGAAAAATCGTGGCCGGTGCTGGTGCGCAATTGCATCAGCACACGGTTGATGCCGCTTAGGGCAAGGGTTTCGGGCACTGTTTTTTTCTCAAAATTCAGTGTCTGTATGCCGGCCAGTAGTGCTTCCGGCATTTTATCCGGCGGCAGGATATAGGTGGCATAGCCGGTTTGGATGGCGCTGACCGGCATCCCGTCGAATCGGGCGGTGGACGGCTCCTGCGCTAGGGTAATGCCGCCGGCGCCGAGAATGGCGCGCAAGCCTAATGTGCCGTCGGTGCCGGTGCCGGAAAGGATAATGCCGATGGCTTTTTCGGCTTGATCTTCGGCCAGCGAGCGCAGAAATGTGTCGATGGGCATACGCTGGCCGTGCGCCAGGGTCGGTATGCTCAATTGCAGTGCGCTGTCGAAAATGGTCATATCCCGGTTGGGCGGAATCACGTAGACGCAGTTGGGCGCAACGGGCATTTGATCTTCCGCTTCAACTACCGGCATGGCGGTACAGCGTTGCAAGATTTCAGTGAGGATGCTGGCATGGTCGGGGTCAAGATGCGAGACCAGTACGAAAGCCATGCCGCTATTGCTTGGCATGTGGCGGAAAAATTGCTCGAAGGCTTCCAGTCCCCCGGCGGAAGCGCCCAGGCCGACAATAGGGAAGTTCTTGCTTTGCCGTTGTTGGGGTTGGGCGGGTACGGTTTTGTTCTGGGTCATTGGGCTCAGTGCTAAGGCGGCGGGTGGTTGAATGTTTAAGTTTAATGGTATTTTACTTGGACAAAGGGTTTTATTCGCCCGGTTCGGGGGGCTGTATATGCATTTTTTAACAGTCAAGTTTTCCGCTTAATGTTAAGGCGGATAGGCAGGCCTTCCAGGTTTTTTAAACCTGGAAGGTCTAATTTGCAAAAATCGAAAACTTAAGTGCTTTAAAAGTATAATCGACCGTCTACTAAAACAGCTTAGGAGCTTTGCCATGCCAACTGCAATACCCGCACCTACGTTAGATGATATTTTACGTTTGTTTCAGGAAACGGATCGTAAGTTTCAGGAAACAGACCTTAAATTTCAAGATACAGACCGTAAATTTCAGGAAACAGGCCGCATTATTAAGGAGTTATCAATAAGTCAGAAAGAAAGCCAGAAAGAAACCGAGCGCGCCATCAAGGCAGTCAGTACCAATTTGGGTAAGTTGGGTAATCGGCTCGGTGATTTTGTTGAAGAAGCGGTGCGCCCGGCGGCGGTACGCTTATTTCGGGAATGCGGCATTGATGTGCATGAGGTGCAACAAAATATTATGGTCACACGGGCGGGCGAAAGTCTGGAGCTGGATTTGCTGGTGGTGAATGACAAAGACGTGGTGGCGATTGAATGCAAAAGCAATTTGAGCATTGATGATGTCAATGAGCATGAAGCCCGATTGGCAAAGATGAAGCGGGTGTTGCCGCGGTATAAGGATAGCCGGATTTTGGGTGCGGTGGCCGGCATGGTCATTCCTGAAAATGTGGCGTTATATGCAATACGTCGGGGATTTTATGTTATCGGCCAGAACGGCGACCATTTGGAGTTGCGTAACCGGCAGCCGTTCCGTGCTAAAGAATGGTGATTTTCTTTTTTTCGGTAGGTTTATGAGGCGGCATTTAAATCCTGACAAAGGCCTTTTGCTGGCCTTGCCGTTGTTGAGAACGGCCTGTTTTTATGGTTTAATGCCGGTGTTTTACGTCTTAATGTGCCTCTTGTTTTAGTTATATTTGAAATGAAAGGATAGTTCCGCCGCAACTTGATTTGGAGAGCAGGCCCACACTATGCAATTTTTTATAAAAAAAGGTTTGGATCTACCGATTACCGGAGAGCCCGAACAGGTTATTGAGGATGGCAATAAGGTTAAATCCGTTGCCATTCTGGGGATGGATTATGTAGGCATGAAGCCTACGATGATGGTCGCGGAAGGCGATACGGTCAAATTGGGCCAAGTGCTTTTTGCCGACAAGAAAAATCCTGGTGTTGTCTTTACTTCACCCGGCGCGGGCGTGGTTAAGTCCATTAATCGCGGCGCCAAGCGCGTTTTGCAGTCTGTTGTGGTCGAGCTGAAAGGTGCGGCGCAAGAGTCGTTTGCAAAATATGATGCGGCCGGATTAAGCGACTTATCGGCAGAACAAGTCAAGGAAAATCTGCTGGCGTCGGGCTTATGGACGACGTTGCGCACTCGCCCTTACGGCAAGATCCCTAGCGTCGACAGCAAGCCTCATTCTATTTTTGTCACTGCCATTGATACCAGCCCGTTAGCGGCAAATCCGGCGGTCATTATTAAAGAACGCAGCGACGATTTCGTTAATGGTTTGGCCGTCATTGCCAAGTTGACCGACGGTCTTACTTATGTCTGCAAGGCTTCAGGTGCCGATATTGCCGTCGGCAATGCGCCGGTGACGGTCGCTGAATTTGCAGGCCCGCATCCTGCCGGTTTGCCCAGCACCCACATTCATCTGCTTGATCCGGTCAATATCGACAAATTCGTTTGGCATCTGGATTATCAGGCGGTTATCGCTATCGGCGCGTTGTTTACCACCGGTAAACTCAATGTCGAGCGCGTGGTGTCATTGGCAGGGCCTACGGTTAACAAACCGCGTCTGCTGCGCACCCGCGTTGGCGCTAACACCGATGATTTGGTCGCAGGCGAATTGGCCGATGTCGAAAATCGGGTGATTGCAGGTTCGGTGCTGTATGGCCATCTGGCGGCGGATTGGGCGGCCTTTTTGGGCTGTTACAACACGCAGGTTTCGGTGTTGCAGGAAGGCCGTGCGCGTGAATTGTTCGGCTGGATTGTGCCGGGTAAAAACAAATATTCGGCGCTTAATGTCTATACCTCCAGTGTTGACCGCAAGTTGAACCGCAAATTCCCGCTAACCACCGACAAAAACGGCAGTAACCGGGCGATTGTTCCGGTCGGCGTTTATGAGGCGGTGATGCCGCTGGATATTTTGTCTACGCCGCTGTTGAAAGCACTGGTGGTCGGCGATTCGGATCAGGCCCAGTTATTAGGCTGTTTGGAATTGGATGAGGAAGATGTGTCCTTATTTACTTTTGTCGATCCCGGCAAACACGATTTCGCGCCTGTTCTGAGAGCGAATTTAACTA
>JBLRXA010000102.1:0-11722 GCA_047920955.1 Methylobacter sp.
CATCCGGGGCCGGATCGTTTGCTTTATGTCGCCGATGCGTTCCGTAGCGGCATGACTTTGGAAGGTGTGCATGAGGCCAGCAAAATTGATCCCTGGTTTTTGGCGCAGGTCGAAGATTTGGTTCTTTCCGAAAAATCATTGTCGACTAAAACCTTGGCAACCTTGCAAGCAGGTGAATTGTATAAATTAAAACGCAAAGGATTTTCCGATAGCCGTCTGGCCAAATTGTTGGATACTTCCGAGTCTGAAGTGCGCAACGTGCGCCACAAGCAAAACATCCGTCCTGTTTATAAACGTATCGATTCTTGTGCAGCCGAGTTTTCGTCCGACACCGCTTATTTGTATTCGACGTATGAGCAAGAATGCGAAGCGCGGGTTTCTGATAGGGAAAAAATCATCATTCTCGGCGGCGGCCCTAACCGAATCGGACAGGGCATTGAGTTCGATTATTGCTGCGTCCATGCCGCCTTGGCCTTGCGCGAAGATGGTTATGAAACCATCATGATTAACTGTAATCCTGAAACGGTTTCTACCGATTTCGATACCTCAGATCGGCTGTATTTTGAGTCGCTGACATTGGAAGATGTGCTGGAAATTGTGCATATTGAAAAACCCAAGGGCGTAATTGTGCAATACGGCGGACAAACGCCGTTGAAATTGGCGCGCGCTTTGGAAGCAGCCGGTGTGCCGATTATCGGCACCTCGCCGGATTCAATCGATTTGGCTGAAGACCGCGAGCGTTTCCAAAAGTTGCTGGAAAGGCTGAATTTAAAGCAGCCGCCTAATGCCACAGCACGTTCCACCGAGCAGGCGATTAATGCGGCAAAAGAGCTGGGTTATCCGTTAGTAGTCAGACCCTCTTATGTGTTGGGCGGTCGGGCTATGGAAATCGTTTTCAACGAAGAAGGCTTGCAGCGCTATATGAAAGAGGCGGTCAGCGTTTCCAATGATTCGCCGGTGTTACTGGATCGCTTCTTGGACGATGCCGTAGAAATGGATGTCGATGCCATTTATGACGGCGAACAGATTTTGATCGGCGGTTTAATGGAGCATATCGAACAGGCCGGCGTGCATTCGGGTGATTCGGCGTGTTCGCTGCCGCCCTACGAATTGGCGCCGCATCTTCAGGATAAATTACGCGAACAAGTGACCAAAATGGCTGAAGCGCTGGGCGTAATCGGCTTGATGAATACCCAATTTGCGATTCAGGGCGACGATATTTATGTGCTTGAGGTCAATCCACGGGCTTCGCGTACTGCGCCTTTCGTGTCCAAAGCAACCGGTTACGCGCTAGCTAAAATTGCGGCGCGTTGTATGGTGGGGCAAACGTTGGCGCAACAGGGCATTACCAAAGAGCGTATTCCTGGTTATTATTCGGTTAAAGAAGCGGTATTTCCGTTTGTTAAATTCCCCGGCGTTGACCCTTTGTTGGGGCCGGAAATGAAATCAACCGGTGAAGTGATGGGGGTGGGCAAAACCTTTGGTGAAGCGTTCGCTAAATCCCAGCGCGCGGCTGGCGTTAATTTGAATCACAGCGGCAAAGTATTAATTAGCATTCGTGATGTTGATAAAGCCAAGGCGCCGGAAGTCGCCAGAATGCTGGTTGATAAGAAATATGAAATTGTTGCGACCGGCGGCACAGCAAAGTTTCTCAAAGAAGCGGGTATTCCTTGCGAAGTGGTTTATAAGGTCAACGAAGGGCGGCCAAATACTGTCGATATGATTAAAAACGATCAGGTTCAACTGATTATTAATACCACCGAAGGTGCCAAAGCTATTTCCGATTCATTTACCATGCGCCGCGAGGCTTTGCAGCATCGGGTCACTTATTACACAACGATGGCCGGTGCCAGAGCCGCTTGTTATGCGTTGGGTGAATTGGAAGCGGGCGATGTGAACTGTTTGCAGGATTTGCATAAGAGTTTGATTTAGGATTAAAGGCGAAAGGAGCGGGAGCGGCGAACTTCTTCGCTCTTAGTCTAAAATATAATTACTGGAGTTTTAAAGAATGATTAAAGTACCTCTCACCGTCAAAGGTGCAGAAAAATTACGCGCCGAACTGGAAGAATTAAAGTCAGTGGTGCGTCCGCGTATCATTAACTCAATTGCGACAGCGCGGGCGCATGGCGATTTAAAAGAAAACGCCGAGTATCACGCGGCGAAAGAGCAACAAAGTTTTGCCGAAGGACGCATTTCTGAAATTGAAGGGAAATTGTCTAACGCGCAAATTATCGACGTGACCAAGGTCGACGCCAATGGCAAGGTGGTGTTTGGTGCGACGGTAGAAATAGAAGATATTGAATCCGAAAAGAAAGTGACTTATCAAATTGTTGGCGAAGATGAGGCTAATATCAAAGAAGGGCGAATTTCAATCGGCTCGCCTATTGCCAGAGCTTTGATTGGTAAAGAAGTAGAAGATGTGGTGACGGTTAAAGCGCCAGGCGGCAATGTCGATTATGAAATTATCTCGATTGAGTATATTTGAGCCTTAAGGTTCAAGGTATTGAATTGCCCTGAACCTTGTGCTTACTTCATTTCTTGGGGTTCAATCGGTAAATAACTGCAATTTGACCGATGCTTTGAATCGGCTCGGCACCGGTTTCGGCACATATTTTTTCACCAATCAGTTTGCGCTCGTCGCGTTCGGCGCGAATGCGCACTTTAATTAATTCGTGGGCATCAAGAGCTAATTCAATCTCTGCCAGCACGGCTGCCGTAAGTCCTGATTGTCCAATCATGATCACGGGCTTTAAGCTGTGCGCGTCGGCCCGGAGTTTTTTCTTATCTGCAGCATTCACTCTTTCAATTCCTAAGTAAAAATTGCAAATTTTACACTAAATACAGTTATGGCACGAAGTAAAAGTAGTGGTCGCTGGATGCAGGAGCATTTCGATGACGAATACGTCAAAATGGCGCAGGCGCAAGGCTATCGCTCGCGGGCGGTTTTTAAACTAAAAGAGATTCACGATAAAGACCAGCTGATTAAGCCGGGAATGACTCTTGTCGATTTGGGGGCTGCTCCCGGCGGCTGGTCGCAGCTTGCGCGGCAGCTTGTCGGTAAAAAAGACAAGATTATTGCGTTGGATATTTTGCCGATGGATCCGCTGGAGGGCGTCGATTTTATCCAGGGTGATTTTCGCGAACAAAATGTTCTGGATCAGCTTTACGCCACTCTGGATGGTGTTCCTGTTAATTTGGTGATGTCGGATATGGCGCCAAATATGAGCGGCAATAAAGGTGTCGACCAGCCGCGCGCCATTTATTTGGGGGAGCTGGCCTTAGAAACTGCTAAGGCCGTACTGGCAAAAGACGGTGTTTTTTTAGTTAAATTATTTCATGGTGCGGGTTTTGAAGATTTTTTTAAGGATGTTCAGCAATCTTTCACTAAAGTTGCTATCAGAAAGCCAAAAGCGTCAAGGCCTCGCAGTAATGAAGTTTATATTTTAGCGAAAGGCTTTAAATAGTCGTTTGCAGCCCTAATAGTTGTAATATTGGGCGCGTCAAGTAGCGTGGGGACGTATTTTCAACGTGCTGATGTGCTTTAAATAACGATAGTCAGGCGTTAACTCCTGATATAATTACTCAGTTTTTAAATCGAGAGCCGATTAGGCCCAGGGTGTGTAAGTTGAACGATATGATGAAAAATATAATCCTATGGGTCGTCATTGCAGTTGTTTTGATGTCCGTGTTTAATAATTTTGGCCCCCAAACTGATAGGGCTGATTCGTCGATGTCTTATTCGCAATTCATTGATGCGGTAAAAGCCGGTCAAGTTCAGCAGGTGATGATTGAAGATAAAATCATCAAAGGCAAGATGCAGGGCGGCCAGATATTCAAGACTTACGCACCCTCAGATCCTCATTTGGTCGATGATTTGTTGGCAAATGGTGTTGAAATTAAAGCGGTTCCGCCTGAGCAGCCTTCCTTGTTGATGCAGTTGTTGGTCTCTTTTGGGCCGATGCTGTTGCTGATTGCGGTCTGGGTTTTCTTTATGCGGCAAATGCAGGGCGGCGGTGCTGGCGGCCGAGGTGCAATGAACTTTGGCAAAAGCAAAGCCCGTATGCTGGAAGAAGACCAAATTAAAGTGACGTTTGCGGATGTGGCCGGTTGCGACGAAGCGAAGGAAGAAGTTGTCGAAATGGTCGATTTTCTTAAAGATCCGGCAAAATATCAGAAATTGGGCGGTAAAATTCCTCGCGGCGCCTTAATGGTTGGTCCTCCTGGGACAGGAAAAACCTTGTTGGCCCGAGCGATTGCAGGCGAGGCTAAAGTGCCGTTTTTTACCATTTCCGGTTCCGATTTCGTGGAAATGTTTGTCGGTGTGGGCGCATCGCGTGTGCGTGATATGTTCGAACAGGCTAAAAAACATGCGCCGTGCATTATTTTTATCGATGAAATCGATGCGGTCGGTCGTCAGCGTGGCGCCGGTTTGGGGGGGGGTAACGATGAGCGCGAGCAAACGCTGAACCAATTGCTCGTTGAAATGGATGGTTTTGAAGGCAATGAAGGTATTATCGTCATTGCCGCAACAAACCGTGCTGATGTGTTGGATAAGGCTTTGTTGCGTCCAGGGCGTTTCGACCGCCAAGTAACGGTCGGTCTTCCTGATGTCAGGGGGCGTGAGCAGATTCTTAAAGTACACATGAACAAAGTGCCGGCTGCCGATGATGTCGAAGTTAAATATATTGCCCAAGGTACGCCGGGGTTTTCCGGCGCCGATTTGGCTAATTTGATTAATGAAGCAGCCCTGCTTGCGGCCAGAGTGAACAAACGCGTAGTCAATATGTCGGACTTGGAAAAAGCCAAGGACAAGTTAATTATGGGTGTTGAAAGGCACTCGATGGTGATGAACGAGAAAGAAAAGAAAATGACGGCTTACCATGAGGCGGGGCACGCTATTGTCGGCAAATTGGTGCCTGAGCATGACCCTGTTTACAAGGTGAGTATTATGCCTAGAGGCCGTGCGCTGGGCATCACTATGTTTTTGCCCGAACGCGACCAATACAGCGCAAGCAAGCAAAAATTGGACAGCATGATTTCCAGTTTGTATGGCGGACGGATTGCAGAGGAAGTGATTTTTGGCCGGGAACAAGTGAGTACCGGTGCGTCCAATGATATTGAGCGCGCCACTGAGTTAGCCAGAAATATGGTGACTAAATGGGGCTTTTCTCAGCGTTTAGGGCCGTTGTCCTACAGCGAAGAAGAGGGCGAGGTTTTTTTGGGGCGTTCGGTGACGCAGCATAAAACAGTGGCCGAAGAAACATCCCATACGATTGATGAGGAGATCCGTTCTTTCATTGACCGCAACTATGAGCGCGCTGAAACTATCCTAAAGGATAATATCGATATTTTGCATGCCATGGCTGAAGCGTTAATGAAGTACGAAACGATTGACAAATATCAAATCGATGACTTAATGGCGCGCAAACCGGTAAGGGAACCACAGGGTTGGGGGGATGATAAGCCACCATCCCATGGTAGCGTTGTCTCTGATGATGTTAAGGGCAAGGATGGCATAAAAATCGAAAAGTCGATTGGCGGGGCTGCTGAGCAAAGCTGATCATTTTTTGAGCTAAAATTAAAGGAGAGGTGTCATGCTTCTCCTTTTTTTGTGTTTAATCTTTTTGCCTTTTTCAGGTTAGGGACATGACAAAAAAATATTTTGGGACTGATGGTATTCGGGGTAGGGTCGGCGAACAGCCGATAACGGCGGATTTTTTCTTGAAATTGGGCTGGGCGGCAGGGCGGGTATTTGCCAGTGAAGGGCATGGTTTTGTGCTGGTGGGCAAGGATACGCGAATTTCCGGCTATATGTTCGAATCGGCATTGGAGGCCGGGTTGACCGCTGCCGGGGTCGATACCCGCTTGTTAGGCCCCATGCCGACGCCGGGCATAGCGTATTTGACGCGGACGTTAAGGGCGCAGGCAGGTATTGTTATCAGCGCGTCCCATAACCCTTATTATGATAACGGCATTAAGTTTTTTTCAGTGCAGGGGACGAAATTGCCCGACGACATAGAACAAAAGATTGAACGCCATATTGACTCGCCAATGACGACGGTGGATTCGTCAAAATTGGGCAAGGCCAAACGTTTGGTCGATGCTTCTGGCCGATATATCGAATTTTGCAAGGCGAGTGTGCCGACACGGCTTGATTTCAGCGGTATGAGGATCATTATCGATTGCGCCCATGGTGCGACTTATCATATAGCGCCGCATGTATTTAGTGAGGTCGGTGCTGAAGTCGTTACAATTGGCGCAGAACCCGATGGCCTAAATATTAATGATGAATGCGGCGCAACCAAGCCGGAAAAGCTGGCGGCAACGGTGTTGGCTTATCGTGCGGATTTCGGCATTGCCCTGGATGGGGATGGCGATCGCTTGATCATGATTGATCATAAGGGTGAAGTTGTTGACGGCGACGAGCTGATTTATATTATTGCCAAGTCCAGGCTGGACAGGGGGGTGATGTCAGGCCCTGTGGTCGGTACCTTGATGACTAATCTGGGTATGGAGCATGGCTTGAAAGCATTGGGCATTGCTTTGCTTAGGGCGAATGTGGGGGATCGCTATGTTATGGAGATGCTGGCAGAGCATGGCGGGATTTTAGGTGGCGAAAATTCCGGCCACATCATCTGTCTTGATAAAACAACCACTGGGGATGGCATTATCGCTGCTTTACAGGTCATGGCAGAAATGCAGGATAGCGGTAAGAGTTTGCATGAATTGAAGTCAGGGATGAAAAAATATCCGCAAGTTTTGGTCAATGTTAAGACTCACAAAAAGATAAATCCGGATCAGGATGAGGTGATACAAAAAACGGTGAAAGCTATCGAAAAAAAGCTAGGCGATAGTGGCCGGGTATTGCTTAGGGCTTCTGGAACAGAGCCCTTAATTCGTGTAATGGTGGAGGGGCAGCAGGGTGATTTGGTCAAAAACTACGCACATCAAATTGCCGATGACGTGAAGAAAATAATGGGGGCTTGAATTAGGTGTTATTAATATATATCATAAGCGGTTTGATTCTATGTGAGGAGTAGTGATGCGTCGGTCTCTAGTTGTAGGAAATTGGAAGATGAATGGAACCCTTGCCAGTGCGGAGTCGCTTGCAAAAGGCATCATTGCTGGGTTGGATGGGAATAGTGCGGATATTGCGGTCTGTGTGCCTTATGTGCAGATACCCGCAGTCAGTGCATGGGTGAAAAATACATCCCTGGCATTGGGTGCGCAAAATGTTGCTGACAAGGCGTCGGGCGCATTTACCGGCGAAATTTCGGCGGCAATGTTATCTGAATTCGATTGTAAGTACGCCATTGTGGGGCACTCTGAACGGCGCAGTTATTATGGGGATACTAACGAATCAGTTGCAGCGCGTTTTTGCCAGGCGCAAGAACAAAACATTATCCCTATTTTATGTGTAGGCGAAACGCTGGAACAACGTGAGCAAGATCAGACTTTTGCTGTCATCAATACTCAGCTTGATGCGGTTATAAACTTGGCAGGTATAGCTTCATTTGGCGAGGCTGTTATTGCTTATGAGCCGGTTTGGGCTATTGGTACAGGGAAAACAGCAACGGATGAGCAGGCTCAGGAAGTTCACCGATACATAAGGGAGTATATTGCTGCTAAAGACCAAGTTATTGCCGACAAAATACAAATTTTATACGGCGGCAGTGCTAAGCCGGATAACGCAAAAGGTTTGTTTGCCATGCCGGATATCGATGGTGGTTTAATTGGCGGGGCTTCGTTGGATGCGGAATCCTTTTTAAAGATTTATCATTCAATTTAAACATTTAGACTTTATTATGTATCAGGTAATTATTGTTGTTCATGTGTTGTTGGGGTTGGGCGTCGTTGGTTTGGTGTTAATGCAGCAAGGCAAAGGGGCCGATGCCGGTGCGGCTTTTGGTACGGGGTCTTCCGGTTCTGTGTTCGGGGCCCAAGGTGCGGCATCTTTTTTGTCGCGGGCGACAGCGATTTTGGCAACATTGTTCTTTATGACCAGCTTAGGCCTGGCTGTGTTAAACAGTAAACAGGGCACAGATTATGAATTTATGAGTGCTCCCAAGGTTGGTCAGGATACGCTGGGCATTCCTGATATTAAATCCGAAGAAGTACCTGTTGCTGTTCCTGAGTCTTCTGAAGGGCAGCCTGCCGCCGAGAAAAAGTAATTAAATGTTGTTCTGATGCCTATATGTTCATTGTCAATAAAGATAAAGAATAGTGTACTGACGGTATCTTATAATCATGTTTTAGCCGATGTGGTGAAATTGGTAGACACGCCATCTTGAGGGGGTGGTAACGAAAGTTGTGCCGGTTCAGATCCGGCCATCGGCACCAAATAATATATACCCCGCCAGGAATCTTTCCTTGCGGGGTGTTTTTTGTCCGTTACAATAGAAATTAAGTTCTTATGATTAATGAAGTGCAATACAGGAAAAAGAATTAGACTATAATTGGACATAGAACGCTGTCATTAGCGTGGGTTTTGCTTTGAAAATTAGAGATTAATGGAGAAAACAATGGCAAGTATTCTTGCAGTTGACGATTCGGCTTCGATGAGAAAAATGGTTTCATTTACGTTAAGAGCTGCTGGATACGATGTCGAAGAGGCAGTCGATGGGGTTGATGCTTTAGAAAAAGCGCAGGCCAGAAAATTTGATTGCGTGGTAACCGATGTCAATATGCCAAATAAAGATGGGATCACTTTAATTAGAGATTTGCGCGCTCTACCCGATTACAAATTTATCCCCATGCTGATGCTGACGACTGAGTCTGGCATAGAAAAAAAGCAAGAAGGCAAAGCTGCCGGTGCAACGGGGTGGATGGTTAAGCCTTTCAATCCAGATCAGTTATTGAAAACATTACTAAAAGTGTTGGGCTAGTTGATGACATTGTGCCTAGGCGTGTTAAGGGTATGCGCGAGTATATTCCCCATGCAAAATATGTAGATGAGTAGTTTAGGTGTTATCCAGACAAAAAGACTAATAATGAAAGTTTTTGGGTTACGTTAATCTTGTTTAAATGAATTTAGGCGCATACAGGTAAATCTATGTCTATTGATATGTCACAATTCCATCAGGTTTTTTTTGAAGAATGCTTCGAAGGCCTGGAAGCAATGGAATCAGGGTTATTAACTCTCGATATGGGAGATATCGATTCGGAAGTAATCAATACTATTTTCAGGGGGGCGCATTCGATAAAAGGCGGTAGTGGAACTTTCGGCTTCACGGTTGTTGCTGAATACACCCATATTATGGAAACCCTGCTCGATGAAATGCGCGATGGCCGCAGAAAAGTAACTCAGCCTGCTGTAGATGTTTTGCTTGGATCTGTTGATTGTCTTAGGGAGATGTTGACCGCAATACAGAATGAACAAGATGTTAATGACGCCAGTGTGGCAAAGCATAAATCAGCTTTAGAAGTCGTGCTTAATGGCGGTTCGGTGTCTGATGAATCAGCTGCTCCAGTTGTTGAGCCCGAGCCAGTCAAAGAAAAAGAACAGGTTGTTATTAATGCCGCTCCTCCCGAAGTTGTTGAAGAAGCCCCTATTGAACCGCAAGAGCAAGGCTGGAAAATAGCTTTTTGTCCGTATTTGGATTTACTTAAAACAGGTAACGATCCTGTCCGGTTATTTCGCGAGCTGAATGAGCTGGGTGAATTAACAACTGTTGTCAATATTCAGGATGTTCCGGGTTTTTATGAGATAGATCCCGAAGAATGTAATATTTCCTGGGATTTAAAAGTTGTCGGTGATATTTCAGATGATGAAATTAGGGAAATATTCAACTGGGTTGAAGGCGATTGCGAAATGGAAATTCAGCCTCTTGCTAAAGCCGTAAAAGTTGCGCCCCCCGCAGCCGCAGAAAAAAAAAATGATCCAGAACCTGTTCTGAGTATACCTGAAAACACTCCTTCCCCGCCTTCAACCCCTGTAGAGACTAAGCCTAAAGCAGTTGCAGAGGCAAAAAAATCTAGCACTCAAGATTCCGAGAGCGAGGCCGCAAAAGCTACGACAGCAAAATCAAGTTCGATTCGGGTCGATACCGACAAAATCGATACCTTAATCAACATGGTCGGTGAGGTGGTTATCACTCAGTCCATGTTGGGGTTGGTAGGGGAAAACTTTACCATGGATAAGGTTGGGCAGCTTAAGAGAGGGCTTGCCCAACTAGAGCGCCATACCCGAGACCTGCAACAAAGCGTTATGAATATTCGGATGTTGCCGATTAGCTTTGTTTTTAGCCGATTTCCACGCTTAGTCCATGATATCAGCAGCAAGTTAGATAAAAAAATTGCCTTAAAACTGGTTGGTGAAAATACGGAAGTTGATAAGGCGGTTGTTGAGCTGATTAATGATCCTCTGGTGCATTTGATTAGAAATAGCTTGGATCATGGTATAGAAATGCCGGCTGACAGAGTGGCAGCAGGTAAGCCGGAAATGGGAACCATAGAGTTGAAAGCCTATCATCGTGGCGGCCATATTGTGATAGAAATTACTGATGACGGTCGCGGCTTGAACAAGGATAAGCTGCTATCAAAAGCCATAGAGAAAGGATTAGTTGAAGAAAATAATCTGCTTACCGAGAAGCAGATATTTGAATTAATTTTTATGCCTGGTTTTTCCACTGCTGAACAGTTGACCGATATTTCCGGTCGTGGTGTTGGCATGGATGTGGTACGGAGAAATATCCAGTCATTGGGCGGCAATATAGAAATTATTTCAGAATTGGGTAAAGGTACAACGATTGCTATTCATTTACCGTTAACCTTAGCAATTCTTGATGGACAATCGGTTGCCGTGGGGGATGAGACTTATATTGTGCCGCTGGTTTCTATTATCGAATCTATTAATATCACTGAAAGGATGTTAAATAAAGTGGCCGGTAAAGGAGAGACTTTTCGCCTGCGTAATGAGTATTTACCGGTTATTAGAATGCGCGGCATTTTTAATGTGCATTCGGGTAATCCGACCAAGTCAAAAGAAGGTGTATTGGTCGTCGTTGAAGGTCAGGGAGAGCTATGTTGCTTGCTGGTCGATGAGTTATTGGGGCAACAACAGGTTGTTATTAAATCATTAGAAGCAAATTATCGACGAGTGGAAGGCGTATCAGGTGCAACTATTTTAGGTGATGGTTCCGTTGCGTTGATTCTTGATGTCCCCGGTCTAGTTAGATTTTCAGTTCGCTAATACTACAC
Source organism: Methylobacter sp. (assembly GCA_047920955.1). Taxonomy (GTDB): domain Bacteria; phylum Pseudomonadota; class Gammaproteobacteria; order Methylococcales; family Methylomonadaceae; genus Methylobacter_A. Next base: position 11,200 of record JBLRXA010000102.1, read on the forward strand.
AATATTTACAGTTTATTTTCCTTAGTATGAAAAATAATAAGATGATAAAGGTGATAACTTAATTATTCCCGCGCCCCGCAAAGGAATGCAGTTCTGGCTCACTGCGCTAGACAACCCTTATAAATAAATATCCAAGTGTCCTTGATTCTCGCGCCATATAGTGCGCGACATAGCAGATAGGAACAAGGACGTTACATTTTTTTTGAATTAGCACCCGAAATAGATATGGCACAAGAATCTGAAAATAAAGATATTGATCAATATCACTACAGTAAAAATTTGGATAATGCAGTGCAATATCTGAGTTTTGCCTTAGGGAAAGAAGAATATGGCGTTGATATTCTTCGGGTACAGGAAATAAGGAGCTGGGAACCCGTTTCCAGAATACCTAATGTCCCTTGTTACGAAAAAGGTGTGGTTAACTTACGCGGCTCCATTGTGCCGATTCTCGACTTAAGGGAAAGGTTTAATTTGAGTAAGGCCGAATATACGCCGTTGACAGTCGTGGTAGTGCTGCAAACAG
>JBLRXA010000103.1:0-11554 GCA_047920955.1 Methylobacter sp.
GCGGGCATGAAGTTTTATCCTTCATGCTTTCCGTGTCTTCGTGCTGTAAAGGGTTTTTAATTGTCCGCTTGCCACGTCTTGCATTTGGCCGATATGTTGTCTGCGATGAGTAAGGCGTTAGCCGCCTATTTTCATTATCTTCGTGGTAAAAATAACGGGTATTTTTAGGCTGGCGCCCGCTCAGTCGGGGGAACCGTTACTTTTTAAAGTGAGCTTTTTTCTTGTATGATTCGATTTTTTTGATGTGGCTGGGCCGTTACAAATAAATGACATTTTATGGGGTTGGTATGTGTTTGGTAAATTCTTAACATGTTGTTTATAAAAGTTATAATATTTTATGGTCTTAAAATTGCTTATTTTTAATAATTAAAAACTTAAAGGGTTTGCAATATGGCTGAGCTTGAGCAAGAAAACGGAGACAAAAAATCTCTTAAAAAAATGATCATCATCATCGTCGGGGTGGTGCTTTTGTTGGCAGTGAGCAGTGGCGCCACCTTTTTCCTGATGAAAGACTTTATCGCTAAAGAAGGGACGGTTAGCGAAACTGTGCCGACGGTGGCCGCTGAAAAGTTTTATTTTGATTTGGGTACGCCGATTGTGGTGGCCTTTCCGAGGGGATCGACAGCCAAAAACGCCCGGATTATGATATCGATGTTAGTCGAAGGCGCCGATACCGTTGATGTTTTAAAGAAAAACGAACCCATGATACGGAATAATTTGTTGATGCTAATTGGTGCACAGAACAGCAGCACGTTAAATACGCGTGAAGGAAAGGAAATGCTACGTCAAGCCATGTTGGATGATACGGCCGCCATTTTAGCGAAAGTAGGCGGAAAGGGGCGGGTCAGCGAGATATTTTTTACTTCATTTATAATGCAATGACATGAGTGATTTACTTTCGCAAGCAGAAATCGATGCGCTGCTAAGCGGCGTCAGCGATGGGGACATTGGGACAGAGGAGGAGTCGGACTTTTATGCCGAGGGCGACGCCGAAGAATTCCATGAAAAAGGTGTGGCCAGGGATTATGACTTTGCCAGCCAGGAACGGGTTGTCCGTGGCCGTATGCCGACCCTGGAAATGGTCAATGAGCGTTTCGCCCGGTTTATCCGTATCTCGTTATTCAACTTTTTGCGCCGTTCGGCAGAAATTTTTATATCGGGCATTCAAATACAAAAGTTTTCCGAATATATACAAGGGCTGTTGGTGCCGACAAATTTGACTATTGTCCGGTTTAACCCGTTGCGCGGTAAGGCGTTGATCGTTATTGACCCGCGCTTGGTGTTTACGGTGGTGGACAATTTCTTTGGCGGTGCCGGCCAGTTTTATAATCAGACTGAGGGCAGGGAGTTTACGCCGACTGAAATGCGGGTGGTCCGGATCATTGTCGATATGATTTTCAAGGATCTGAAAGAAGCCTGGAAACCGGTTATGGATCTTGAATTTGAATATGTCAGTTCGGAAATCAATCCGCGTTTTGCCAATATTATCGGCCCTGGGGAAATGATCGTCATTTCCACCATTCATGTGGAATTGGAAGGCGGCGCCGGCGATATTAATATTGCGATGCCCTATGCGATGCTGGAGCCGATCAGGGAATTGCTCGATGCCATCAGCAGCGACAGCGGCGAGGTCATTAGCGGTTGGGAAGAAGCGTTGCGCGGTGAAGTGTTGCGCGCCGAAGTGAGCATAAACAGCCTTTTGGTGGAAAAGACCATGACCATAAGGGAGGTGATGCAGTTAAGGAAAGGCGATGTCATCCCTATCGACATGCCGGAAACGGTGCTGCTTAAAGCGGAGGGCATTCCGGTGTTTGAAGGCAAGGTCGGCATATCGGACGGCAATTATGCGATACAGATTATTGATAAAGTGAGAAATTAACGCAGGGCAGGGTTTGATGATAACAATGTTGGGTTGGGAAATAAAATGAGCGAATATCCAGATACGTCGGAGGATGCAGGGGTGGGTGATGATTTTGAGGCAGCGGCATTTCAGGAGTTTAATGAGCCGTTCGATGATAGGGGCGCCCAAGCGGATGTGGGCGATGAAGTTAATCTTGATGTTATTTTGGATGTCCCCGTTACCATTTCAATGGAAATTGGCCGGACACAGATTAATATCAGGAACCTTTTGCAGCTTAACCAAGGTTCGGTTGTTGAGTTGGAGCGTTTTGCCGGTGAACCGTTGGATGTGCTGGTCAACGGTACGCTGATTGCCCATGGCGAAGTGGTGGTGATCAATGACAAATTCGGTATCCGTTTAACTGATGTCATCAGTCCGTCGGAACGGGTTAAGCGATTAGCCTAATGTCCGGAAAAATAATTGCCGCAGCTGTGTTGCTTGGCTGGTTCCCTTCTTGTTTTGCTGTGCTGCTGACCGATACGCCCAAACAGGCGGTCAGGACGGTTTCTTCCGGCGATATGCTGCAGTGGGGCGTGGGGCTGTTGTTGGTTTTGGCGGTATTTTTTTTCAGCGTTTGGGTTATGCGTAAATTAACGGGGATGACGGTCGGCGGTGCCGAAAAAATGCGCGTCGTTGGCGGTTTGTCGCTGGGGATGCGGGAACGGGTCATTTTGCTTCAGGTTGGCAAAAAACAGTTGGTGTTAGGGATAACGCCCGGACGTATAGAAGCCCTGCATGTGCTGGAAGGTGACGATTGTTTGCATAAAGATGAGCCGTTATCGCCGCCGCTGAACGGTGGTGGGTTTGCGCAAAAACTGGCGCAAGCGATGAAGGGGGCGGGCGATGATTAAAAGCCTTTGGTTTCGGCTGTTGCTGGTCGGCATGGCTGTGGTGTGGGCGGATTCATCTGTTTATGCCGCCGGGATTGAGGCGGTGACGGTGACGACCGGCAAGCAAGGCGCGCAGACCTATACCGTCACCATACAAATTCTGGCGTTGATGACACTGTTGACGGTGTTACCCGCGTTGTTGCTGACAATGACGTCGTTTACCCGCATCATGATTGTACTCAGTTTGTTACGTACGGCTTTGGGTACCGGGCAGGCGCCAAGTAACCAAGTGTTGCTGGGCTTGTCTTTGTTTTTGACCATTTTTATTATGATGCCGGTTTTCGACAAGGTGAATGCCGAGGCGGTGCAGCCTTATCTGGAAGAGAAAATCGATGTCAATGTGGCCATTGAAAAGGCTTCCGAGCCGTTCCGGCAATTCATGTTAAAACAGACTCGGGAGTCCGATCTGGAGCTGTTTATCAGGATTTCCGGCAATGCGGAGATTGAGTCGGCTGATAATGTGCCGTTTTCGTTATTGTTGCCGGCTTTTGTGACCAGTGAATTGAAAACCGCTTTCCAGATAGGCTTTCTGATTTTCCTGCCTTTTTTGATTATCGATTTGGTGGTGGCCAGCGTACTGATGTCTATGGGTATGATGATGCTGTCGCCGATGATTATTTCTCTGCCCTTTAAAATAATGTTGTTTGTACTGGCCGATGGCTGGTCTTTGATTATGGAAATGTTGGCAGCCAGTTTTTATACGAGTTAAGGGCGGTAGGATTATGCTTCCAGAAACGGTTTATATGGTTGGACAGGACGCGATGATTGTCGCGGTCAAGCTGACTGCTCCTGTGTTGCTGCCTTCGTTGGGGGTCGGCCTGATTGTCGCGATGTTTCAGGCGGCGACACAGATTAACGAGGCAACGTTGACCTTCATTCCCAAGTTAATTGCTATTGGTACTGTGTTAATGCTGATGGGGCCTTCGATGATGCAAATGTTCGTGGACTACTTTCAGGGTCTGGTCAGGGATATTCCGCAGCTCATTGGTTAAATGCTGAATCTTACTGAAGAGCAGATTATCCGGCAGACGGCTCTATTTATATGGCCATTAATGCGTATCAGTGCGATGTTTATATCGGTGCCGTTGTTCAGTATTAAATCGGTGCCTGCCCGCGTTAGGCTCATCCTTTCGGTGGTGATAACGCTGGTCGTTATGCCGTTGCTGCCGCCTTTGCCTGCGCTTGATATGTTCAGCTATAGCGGTTTGATGGTGGCGCTGACGCAAATTATGATTGGATTAACCACGGGCTTTATCTTGCAGTTGGTGTTCGCTTCCGTCGTTTTTGCCGGACAGGGCGTTGCCTTAAGTATGGGCTTGGGCTTTTCAATGATGGTCGATCCGCAAAGCGGGCAGCAAATGCCGGTGATTGCGCAATTTTATACTATCACCACCACGTTAATTTTCATCAGTTTGGACGGCCATCTGGTCTTGATACAAATGCTGTTGGACAGTTTTAGAACCTTGCCGATTGGTATAGCCGGCCTGGATAAAGCCGATATTTGGTCTATTTTGGCGTGGAGCAGCCGGGTATTTGCAGGCGGCTTGTTGATGGCCATGCCTATCATGGCCAGTCTGCTGTTGGTTAATATCATTTTTGGCGTGGCGGCCAGATCGGCACCGCAATTGCAAATCTTTGCGGTAGGCTTTCCGGTGACCTTGATGCTGGGCATGGTGTTGGTCTGGAAAACGCTGCCCGATGTGCTGGAACAGTTTTCCGGGCAGCTGACCGAAGGCTATGATTTCATCGGCCAGCTGCTGCGTTTGTAGGTTAGGTTATGGCAGAGAACGACGACAAAACCGAAGAACCCACAGGCAAACGCCTGGCAGACTCGAAAAAGAAAGGCCAGATTGCCCGTTCCCGGGAACTCAACACCGTCGCCATGCTGATGGCCAGCGCGACATTCCTGATGATGCAGGGGCAGAAAATCGGCGAGGGCTTAATTGAGCTGATGCGCACCCAGTTCCAATTGACCCGCGCCGTGATTTTTGACCCCGCAAGTCCGGCGCTGCATTTCAAGCAGACCATGATTGACGGTCTGATGCTGCTCATCCCTTTTTTTGCCTTGATGGTTTTTGTTGCCATTGTCGCACCCATATCGATGGGCGGCTGGGTGTTCAGTTGGGAGGCGATTGCGTTTAAGGCGTCGAAAATGAACCCGATCACTGGTTTTGGCCGGATTTTTTCGGTGCGGGGATTGGTTGAATTGTTCAAAGCCATGTTGAAAATTGGCCTGGTTTTTATGGTCTCGACTTTCTTATACAGGGCCTTCATCGGTGAATTGCTGGGTTTGGATGCCGAGCCGATAGATGAGGCAATCCATCATGCGCTCACCCTCATCAGCATCTGCATTTTAATACTCAGCAGCTCGTTGATATTGGTTGCGATGATTGATGTGCCTTACCAGCTCTGGGATCACAGCACCAAATTAAAAATGTCCAAGCAGGAAATCAAGGACGAACATAAGGAATCGGAAGGCAGTCCCGAAGTGAAAGGTCGCCAGCGCCGGGCGCAGATGGATCTGGCGCAAAGCCGTATGATGGCTGAAGTGCCCAAGGCCGATGTCATTGTCACCAACCCCAGCCATTATGCAATTGCCTTGCGCTACGACCAAGCGTCGAATAGCGCGCCGAAACTGGTCGCTAAAGGGGTCGATTTGATTGCCGCGCAAATCCGTAATATAGCGATAGCGGCCGATGTGCCGCTGGTGGCATCGCCGCAATTGGCCCGTGCCTTGTATTACTCCACTGAAATCGACCGGGAGATACCGCAAGGGCTTTATTTGGCGGTGGCGCAAATACTCGCCTATGTTTATCAGTTAAAAGCCACACAGAAAAGCGACTGGCGGCCGCCGGTGCCGCCGGAGGATATTGACGTGCCTAATGAATTTAAACGGGATTGACAAGGTATGGATTTTACTAAATTAAAAGCCGCGTTGGCGATGTTGGGCAAGGCCGAACTGGGCGCCCCCTTGGTTATTATTATGGTGCTGGCGATGCTGATATTGCCGCTGCCAGCGTTCGTGCTCGACCTGTTTTTTACCTTTAATATCGCGTTCTCGTTAATTATCCTGCTGGTGGTTGTGTACACGATCAAACCGCTGGAATTCGCGTCATTCCCCACCGTTATCCTGCTGGCGACCATCTTGCGCTTGGCGCTGAACGTCGCCTCGACGCGGGTGGTATTGATTGACGGGCATAAGGGCGGCGATGCCGCCGGCAAGGTGATTGAGGCCTTTGGCGCCTTTGTCATCGGCGGTAACTTTGCCGTCGGTCTGGTGGTTTTTGCCATCTTGATTATTATCAACTTTATGGTTGTCACCAAAGGTGCGGGACGTATTGCCGAGGTTGGCGCGAGGTTTACGCTGGATGCGATGCCGGGCAAGCAAATGGCCATTGACGCCGATTTGAACGCCGGGTTACTGACCCAGGATCAAGCCCGCGAGCGCCGCGCTGAAGTGGCGACCGAAGCCGATTTTTACGGTTCCATGGACGGTGCCAGTAAGTTTGTCCGGGGTGATGCGATTGCCGGGATTATCATTTTATTTGTCAACATCATCGGCGGTTTGGCCATTGGGATGGCCCAGCATGGCTTGAGTTTTTCCGAGGCTGGCGAGATTTATGTGTTGCTGTCTATCGGCGACGGCTTGGTCGCGCAAATCCCTTCGTTATTATTGTCAACCGCGTCGGCGTTGGTGGTCACCAAGGTGGGCAGCAGCGGTGAAAACATCGGGCAACAGGTCACTTCGCAGCTGTTTGAAAACCCCAAGGCATTAATCATTACTGCGGGGGTTGTCGGTGCGCTGGGCATTATTCCGGGTATGCCGAATCTGGTGTTTATTTTGCTGGCGCTGGTTTTGGCCGGTTCCGGTTATTTCATCGACAAAAAGAAGAAAGACGCCGAATTGGTGAGTCTCGATTATCTGCAGGATTTGACCCCCGCAACCGCGCCCGAGATTAAGGAGCTGGGCTGGGATGATGTGATGCCGGTTGATGTGATCGGCCTGGAAGTCGGTTACCGTTTGATTCCGTTGGTGGATAAGAATCAGGGTGGGCAGCTGATGGTGCGCATCAAGGGTGTGCGCAAAAAGTTGTCGCAGGAGTTGGGCTTTTTAATCCCTTCAGTACATATCCGCGACAACCTTGATTTAAGCCCGACCGCTTACCGGATTTCGTTGATGGGCGTGACCGTCGGCGAAGCCGAGATTATGCCGGAAATGGAGATGGCGATTAATCCGGGGCGTGTTTTCGGCACATTAAACGGGCGCGCCTGTAAAGACCCCGCCTTCGGTTTGGAGGCGGTCTGGATAGAGCCAAGCCAGAAAGATTATGCGCAAACGCTGGGCTACACCGTGGTTGACCCCGGCACTGTGGTGGCGACGCATTTGAGCCATTTGTTGCAGTCCCATGCCCATCAGCTGTTCGGGTATGAGGAGGCGCATAAAATACTCGACAATCTGGCCAAATCTGCGCCCAAACTGGTCGAAGATTTGGTGCCGAAGACCTTGCCGCTGGGCGTGGTGGTCAAGGTTTTGCAAAATTTGTTACAGGAGCACGTGCCGATTCGGGATATGCGTACCATCGTCGAAACTTTGGCGGAGTTCGGGATGCGGAGTCAAGATCCCGACATCTTGACATCGGCGGTACGCGCCTCATTGGGACGATTAATTATTCATGAAATCAGTGGGATGCAAGATGAGCTTCCCGTTATCACTTTAGATGGAGAGTTGGAACAGTTGTTGCATAAGTCTTTGCAGACGGCAGGCGAAAGCGGTGTCGGGATCGAACCAGGGTTAGCGGAACAAATGCATACATCGTTACAGGAAAGTATGCAGAAAATGGAAATGGATGGGCAAACGGCGGTATTGTTGGTTTCTTCTTATATCCGTCCCTGGTTGGCCCGGTTCGTTCGTCATTCCATCCCTGGATTACATGTCTTGGCATACAATGAAATACCTGCTGATCACCAGATTAAAGTGGTTTCAACTGTCGGACGAAGAACATAATAGATGAGGCTGAGTTATGAAAATTAAACGTTTTTTCGCAGAAGATATACGCCAAGCCATGCGCATGGTGAAAGAGGAGCTAGGTGCGGACGCAGTCATTATGTCCAACAAGGCTGTTGATGGCGGTGTTGAGATTGTCGCGGCGCGTGATTTTGATGAGCAGGCGATTCAAAGCAAGCTGCAAAAAGAGCCGGGCCAAGCGTCTGTGGCACCGCAAAACAGAGGTATGGATTTGCCTGATTTTGAGGCGGAAAAAAACCGTTTGCATGTGTTGGCCAGCCAAAGGAAACAAAATGCCGAGGGTTTTGTACCCGAACGCCCTGCCGTGCAGCCTTACCAGTTCCCTACTGAGCGCACTGCTGCCGCTGCTAACAGCCGGTCGCCTCAGTTCGCTACTGAGCGCGAAGCCCCTGTTGCCCCTAACAGCCGGTCGAATCGGTTCCCTACCGATTCCGACATTCCCACCATCCCTGGCGGTCGCCGGAATATTGACCAGTATGTGGGCTATGCGGAAAAGGTGCATTTGCGCGGCAATCTGGAAACAGTTCCGGCAAGACCTGTCAATAATCCGGCAAGGCCGGCGGCGAATGCTGCGCCACGGCCTAACCCCGGCGCCAATACCAGACCGGTTGTGCCCACGCAGGCGCAACAAAGGCCGCAGCCGGTACAAAAGCCGGCGCAAATGGCCAGGCCTGCGGTAAAACAAAGCAACCCAGCAGACAATTTGATGTTGGAAATGGGTAATGAGATCAAATCGTTACGGTCTGCACTGGATTCTAAATTGGCCAACGACAATTGGCCGCGTACGAACCCTTCGCCACAGCCTAACAATAATGCCAATACTAGGCCGCAGCCTGCGCCACAACAAAGGCCGCAGCCGGTAGAACGGCCAACGCAAATAGCCATGCCGGGTATAAAACCGGCTACAGCGACGGATGATTTGTTGCTGGAAATGGGCAGGGAACTGAAATCGCTACGGTCTGCGATGGACTCTAAATTGTCCACTGTCAGCTGGGCGCACACCACGCAAGCAGCGCCGACCAATCCGGTCAGGATTGATTTGCTCAAGCGTTTGGCGGGGATGAGCATCTCAAGAAAGCTGAGTATTAAAATTGCCAACCGCTTTGCCAATCATACCAATAGCGACGTGGTGTTTAACCAGGTGCAAGAGTTGCTGGCTAAAGTGTTGCCGGTCGCAAATGATGAATTGTTAGAGTACGGCGGCATTGCGGCTTTAGTGGGCCCTACCGGCGTAGGAAAAACCACCACCATTACCAAGCTGGCGGCCCGTTTCATTTTAAAGCATGGCCCAGGCCAGGTGGCGTTGATTACCACCGACAATTACCGTATTGGCGCCCATGAGCAATTGGGTATTTATGGTCGGATCCTTGACGTTCCTGTTCGGGTGGCATCCAGTGCCGCCGAGTTGCATCATCTGATTAACGGATTTGCAGACAAACGCCTGATTTTGATTGATACTGCCGGTATGAGCCAACGCGATATGAAATTGGTTGAGCAGATTAATACCCTGCAACAAAGCGGGCAAGCGATTAAAACCTATTTGGTGATGTCGGCGGCGACCGAATACAAGGCGATGAATGAAATCATCAAATCGTTCCAAATTTTTGAACCGCAAGCCAGTATTTTGACTAAACTTGATGAGACCGTGACAGTCGGTTCGGCTATTTCTTCAATCATAGAATATAATCTGCCGCTGTCCTTTATTACTGACGGCCAGCAAGTGCCCGAAGATATGCATAATCCTTGTGCCCGGACGTTAGTTGCGCAATGCGTAGCTGAACTGGAAACGGACAGCGACTATAATGACGCCAATAACGAGGTTTGGGCGGCGCAAGGTTATGCGTAATCAATTCGATCAAGCAGCTGGGATAAGAAAAATGAATAATATCAAACCGGTTCGCGTGATTGCCATTAGTAGCGGCAAAGGCGGCGTAGGCAAAACCAATTTGTCGGTGAACATCGGCATTGCGCTGTCGCAACTAGGGCAGCGGGTGGTGTTAATGGATGCCGACATGGGCTTGGCTAATGTTGACATTTTGCTGGGTCTGTATCCGCAGTTCAACCTTTCCCATGTTTTGTCGGGGGAAAAAACCCTGAATGAAATTATGATTGAAGGCCCTGCGGGCTTGCGGGTGATTCCTGGTGCATCGGGCATTCAGAAAATGTCCGAATTGACCGCGATTGAACAGGCCTCCGTCATTCATGCTTTTAGCGAAATCGATCAGGATATCGATGTGCTGATTGTCGATACCGCTGCAGGCATATCCGCCAGTGTGGTCAATTTTTCCCGCGCCTGTCAGGAGATTATCCTGGTGGTGTGCGACGAGCCGACCTCATTAACCGATGCTTATGCCTATATCAAGCTGCTGAACCGGGATTACGGTTTGTCGCATTTTCATGTGATAACCAATATGGTGCAAAGTGTCCAGCAAGGCCAGGCGCTGTTCCAGAAACTCAGCAAAGTCACCGACCGTTATTTGGATGTCACCTTAAAGTTTGCAGGTGCAGTGCCTTATGACGAATATTTGCGTAAATCCGTACAAAAACAGGTGCCGGTGGTGATGGGTTTTCCCAGAAGCAAGGCGGCATTGGCGCTAAAATCGGTTGCTGACAGAATTAACAGCTGGCCGGTCAAAACCCAGGCCGGTGGTTATATTGAATTTTTTATTGAACGAATGATCCAATACGGATCCCAGAGGGATGTTGCATGAGCGGTGTGGCAATGTACACTTCGGTCCAAGCTGGAGGCACCGATGAGCGTGTCATGCAGCATGCCCCCTTAGTTAAGCGCATTGCCTACCATTTGTTAAACAGGTTGCCGGATTCGGTTCAGGTCGACGATTTGATCCAGGCCGGGATGCTCGGTTTGCTCGAAGCCATTAAAAATTATGATGCCTCCCAGGGCGCTAGTTTCGATACCTATGCCGGTATCCGTATCCGTGGCTCCATGCTCGACGAGGTCAGGCGTAGCGACTGGACACCGCGTTCGGTACATAAAAAATCGCGCATGGTCAGCGAGGCTATACGGGTCATCGAAAATAAAACCGGACGCGAGGCGAAAGATGTCGATGTCGCCGAACATTTGGGCATCCCCCTTGATGAATACAACCATATCCTGCAGGATTCCAGTAGCTGCCGTGTGTTCAGTGTCGAAGAGTTGGCCGAGGACGGGGATTATTACCTTGATGAGGCGCTGGCGCAGGACGAGGGCTTGGCCGAAAGCTTGAACCGTGAAACGTTCCAACAAGCCTTGGCAAAAGCCATCATGGGCTTGCCGGAACGCGAACGCTTGGTCATTTCGCTTTATTACGATGAAGAGCTTAATTTGCGCGAAATTGGCGAGATTTTGAATGTCAGCGAATCCAGGATTAGCCAAATCAGCACTCAGGCAATATTAAGGTTGCGCTCCAGGCTGTCGGAGTGGACACAGGTTTAAACCTTGTATTTAAAAAGGTAAATGTGCAAGAATACCACTACAGGTTAAACTTTTCCTGTCGCTATATCCAAAGAATATAACTGGATTCATAGGAGGCCGACATGCTGGAAATACAACCGATATTACCCTCAGCGCCCATTGTGCGAACTCAAAAAATTAGCCGGGATGACAGTCCCGCACAAAAACAGCCGGATAAAAAACAGCAGGACAAGGAAAAACAGAATGCAGAGCCTGCGCAACATATTGATGAAATCGTTTGATGAATGACCTTTTGATGGTAGCCCTGGTTATCGAGAGCACAG
>JBLRXA010000104.1:0-11529 GCA_047920955.1 Methylobacter sp.
AGCGTCATCACCCTGAATGACCCAAGTTATCCGGTGCAATTAAAGGAAATAGCCGATCCGCCGCCGTTGCTGTTTGTACGCGGCAATGCCGAACTGCTGTCGCAGCCGCAAATAGCCATTGTCGGTAGCCGCAACCCGTCGTCTGTCGGCCTGGAAATTGCCTTTAACTTTGCCAAAACGCTGAGCCATTGCGGCTTTGTCATCACCAGCGGTCTGGCCTTAGGCATTGATGCCGCCAGCCATCAGGGCGCGCTAAAGGTCAACGGTTATACCATTGCTGTCGCCGGAACCGGACTTGATCGCGTTTATCCCTCGCGGCATAAAGAGCTGGCCACAGAAATCGTCAACACTGGCGCCATGATCTCAGAATTTCCGCCCGGCACCACCGCCAAAGCCAATCATTTCCCCCGGCGTAACCGCATTATTAGCGGCCTGTGCCAAGGCTTGCTGGTGGTGGAAGCGGCCAAGCAAAGCGGCTCTTTGATTACCGCACGCATGGCGCTGGAACAAAATCGCGAAGTGTTCGCAATTCCCGGTTCCATTTACAACCCGCTGGCGCGCGGTTGCAACGCACTCATCCGCGAAGGCGCTAAGCTAGTTGAAACAACACAAGATATTCTTGAAGAATTAAATCAATATAATCAACAAGATGAATATTCACCTCCAATAACAATGCAATCAACGCTTGACCTGGAGCAACAAACATTATTGAATCTTATCCCGTTTAGCCCAACTTCTATCGATACGCTGGTTGAAAATGCCCAAGCATCTGTCGAAGTTATTTCATCCATGCTACTGATTCTGGAACTGCAAGGGTACATAGAGGCAACCGCCGGCGGCCATTATGCTCGAATCAAATAAACACCTAAAAAACCTATGAAAGAAAATATTTTTGATGTCCTGATGTACTTATTCGAAAACTATATGGAAGACGAAGTTGAAATACTTCCGGACAGTGACGTGGTCAGAACAGAACTATTGGAAGCAGGCTTTCGGCAAATTGAGGTCAATAAAGCCTTCGACTGGCTGGAATCGCTGAGCCTGCAACGTGCGATCAAAGCCTCCAGCCCCGCTTTCCGTATTTTTTGCAGCCAGGAAAAAGCCAGGCTCGATCTTGAATGCCGCAATTTGATTATGTTCCTGGAAAACAGCGGCATCCTGAATTCGGCCAACCGGGAAATCGTCATCGACCGCGCCATGGCGCTGGAAAACGAAGAACTTTCGGTAGAAAAACTAAAATGGATAGTTTTAATGGTGTTGCTCAGCCAGCCGGATGAGGAAATTGCCTTTTCCAGAATGGAAGACATTGTTTATGACCTTATCCCCACTTATTTGCATTGAAAAAATAGGCGAAAAGCCAAAAATAACCTGGACTTTCGCCTTTAACCCCTCCCCTTTTATCCTTTTAAATAAATGAGTAAAAATCTCGTCATTGTAGAATCGCCTGCCAAAGCCAAGACCATCGAAAAATATTTGGGCAAGGACTTTCAGGTATTGGCCTCTTACGGACACGTCCGCGACCTGATCCCCAAGGAAGGCGCAGTCGACCCGAACAACGACTTCGCCATGAAATACGAAGTCATCGACCGCAACCAAAAACACGTACAAGCTATCGCCAAAGCACTGAAAACCGCTGACACACTCTACCTGGCGACTGACCCTGATAGAGAAGGGGAGGCTATTTCCTGGCATTTGCTGGAATTGCTCAGAGAAAAAAAACTGCTCAAAGACAAGCCCGTGCATCGCGTGGTGTTCCACGAAATCACCAAAAAAGCCGTCACCGAAGCCATTGCCAACCCGGAAGAAGTCGCCATCAATCTGGTTAATGCCCAGCAGGCGCGCCGGGCGTTGGATTATCTGGTTGGCTTTAACCTGTCGCCGTTATTATGGAAAAAAATCCGTCGCGGCCTGTCCGCAGGCCGGGTACAAAGCCCGGCCCTGCGCATGATCGTCGAGCGCGAACTGGAAATTGAAGCCTTTAAAAGCCGCGAATACTGGACGATTGATGCGGCCTTGACCGCGCAGGAACAAAATTTTAAAGCCAAACTGACCCAGTTTGACGGCGAAAAAATCACGCAATTTAGCATTACGGCTGAAGAACTGGCGGAAAAAACCAAACAAACCTTGCTCGACGCCGCCGACGGCCAATTAATGGTCGCCAAACTGGAGAAAAAACAGCAAAAACGCAACCCGGCGCCGCCGTTCATCACCTCGACGCTGCAACAGGAAGCCTCGCGCAAATTGGGTTTCACCACCAAACGCACCATGATCGTTGCCCAGCAACTTTATGAAGGCATCGACATCGGCGGCGAAACCGCAGGTTTAATCACCTACATGCGTACCGACTCGGTCAATCTATCGGTCGATGCCGTCGAAGAAATCCGTACACTGATTGCCGAAAATTACGGCGCCAACAACGTACCGAAAGAACCCAGGCTGTTTAAAACCAAATCCAAAAATGCCCAGGAAGCGCACGAAGCGATACGCCCGACTTACCCAAAATACTTGCCCAGCCAGCTAAAAACCCATTTGAGCATTGAACAGTTCAAGCTCTATGAATTGATCTGGAAGCGCACCATTGCCTGCCAGATGACACATGCCACGCTCAATGTGGTCGGCGTCGACCTGACTTGCGCCGACGGCAAGCATGTATTCCGGGCAACCGGTTCGACCATTGCCTCGCCCGGATTTATGACCGTTTACCTGGAAGGCAAAGATGACACCGCCGAAAGCGACGACAAGGAAAGTTTCCTGCCGCCAATGGAAGAAGGCCGCCCGGTTCAGCTCAATGACATTAACGCCGTACAGCACTTTACCGAGCCACCGCCGCGCTATGGCGAAGCCAGCTTGGTAAAGTCGCTTGAAGAACACGGTATCGGCAGGCCGTCAACCTATGCGTCGATTATTTCGACCTTGCAAAACCGCGAATATGTCACGCTAGACAGCAAGCGTTTCTATCCGACTGATGTTGGCCGCATCGTCAACAAATTCCTGACCGAACATTTCACCAAATACGTCGATTACGATTTTACCGCCAACCTGGAAGATGAGCTAGATGCGGTGTCGCGGGGGGAAAAGGACTGGATTCCGTTAATGCACGATTTCTGGAAGCCGTTCACCACGCTGATTCAGGAAAAAGAACAAAGCGTCCAGCGCAAAGACGTGACCCAAGAAGCACTCGACGAACTTTGCCCCGAATGCAATAGCCCGCTGTCCATTCGTTTAGGACGTAATGGCCGCTTTATCGGTTGCACCAACTACCCCGAATGCTCCTATACCCGCAACCTGAACGATGACCCCGGTGTCAGCGATGAGCCCGAAATTGTCGAAGGCCGCACCTGTCCTAAATGTGAATCGCCTTTAGTGATTAAAACCGGACGCTACGGCAAATTTATCGGCTGCAGCGGTTATCCTGACTGCAAGCATATTGAGCCGCTGGAAAAACCGACAGACACCGGCGTTGAATGCCCGCAATGCAAACAAGGCAGCATCCTCAAACGCAAATCGCGCAACAGCAAAATATTCTATTCCTGTTCGGAATACCCAAAATGCGATTACGCCTTATGGAACGCGCCAATCAAAGAAAGCTGCCCGGAATGTGCGTGGCCGATATTGACCGTCAAAGAAACCAAACGGCGCGGCGTGGAAAAAGTATGTCCGCAAAAAGACTGCAAATACGCAACGCCTTATGAAGGCGACCCCGCCGATGCGCAAGGGCCAAAATAACATTTGTTGGCGTTCCCATTTAAGGCGGGACAAGCATGGCCGAAACAGGCCTTCCAGGTTTTAAAAACCTGGAAGGCCTTGCCCCGTGTTAAGTTGATAGCCCCAGTTTTCTTCACGGCAAAAACCGGCAACCGCGCCCCGCCCACCGGCAACATCTTGCCCCTTTACCGCCTTATTGCCCCCCGGCAAAATACCAATTGAAACCAAAAAAACAAGATAACAATCTGATTATTATTGGCTATAAATAGAGTGGAATGTTTTTTGCTTTAACTATTGAAACGTAACAGTTCAATCCAAAAGGAAAGCGGCCATGAATAATAAATCAGCCAACTTAGCAATTATCAGCAACAACACTTTTGAAGCGGCAAGCGTAGCTAACCTTGATCATTATGACATCAGCAGCGCATTACAAACGACCTTGGAATTCAATGAGCTGATCTCGATTTTCAGCAACAAAATCGCCAATAAGATCCCTCACAGCGCCTACATTTATATCAATGACGAATTCGGCCTGGAAACCAAAAGCGGCGTGTTTACCCGGCATTCTTGCAATTACGCACTGAAAGCCGAGCAACAACAACTCGGCGAATTAAAATTGATGCGTAACCACCGCTTCAGCAACAACGACCTCCAATTGCTGGAAGGCTTGCTGTGTTGCCTGATCTATCCGCTAAAGAACGCAACCTTGTTCCATCAAGCGTTGAAAATGGCCTATACCGACCCGCTGACCCAAATCCACAACAGGCATTCGTTTAATGACGTCATTCATCGGGAAATGAGCCTTGCAATGCGCAACGGCCAACATTTATCGCTGATTTTTTTCGACATCGACCATTTCAAATTTATCAACGATAACTACGGCCACGATTGCGGCGATACCGTGCTGGCATCCAGCGCAAGATGGATTAAGGAAAGCCTCAGGGAAAGCGACCTTGTTTTTCGTTATGGCGGCGAAGAATTTGTGATTTTATTGAGCGACACCCCTGCCGATGGCGCAAAATTGCTGGCCGAACGGATCCGCAGCTCAATCGAGCAGCATACCATCGCCTACGGCATGGACATTATCAAGGTAACCGCCAGCCTGGGGATTAGCACCTTGCGCAACGACGACACCGCCGACTCGTTTATCAAACGCGCCGACAATGCCATGTATATCGCCAAGAACAACGGCAGGAACCGCGTTGTCCAGGCCAAATGACTAGCAATATGTTCTTTTTCAAGAAATGGCCTAAGTGAAGCGTCACTTCCTGCTCTGAGTCCGCCATAAATTGACAATTTCTTCGACATCCAAATCATCGGGGCCTTCGCGCCAGCCGGTGAAATAATCGACGTCGTTGCTTTTGGGTTCGGGATTAGGCCGGTAAATTTGCACCCGCGTCGGTAACGGCGCGGCTTCGCCCAAGACCAAGGCTTCGCCGCGCCCTAGCGAGGTCAATATGTCGGTCAAATCGCCTTCGGCTTCCGGCACTAGGCCTCTGATATAAGCCTGATCGTCCGGGTTGGTGGTGCGTAGGCAAATGAAAGAACTGCATTGCGACAACATGGTTTCCGACAATTCGGTAGGCCTTTGGCTGACGACGCCAATGGAAACGCCGTATTTGCGGCCTTCTTTGGCGATGCGTTCCATCATTTTTTTGGTGCCGTCGAACTGGCCGCCTTTTTCCCGTGGGATATAGGCGTGGGCTTCTTCGCAAATCAGCGTGATCGGAAAGTTGCGCCGTTGCGGATTCCAGTAGTTGAATTCGTAAGCCAGACGCCCGACTTGCGCGGACACGGCGGGTCTGACGTCGGTCGGCACCGAGCTTAAATCGACCACGGTGATATTGGCTTTTTTAGTGCCCAAGCCGACAAACTGGCGCAACAGGTCGGCCATGCTGGCGGAATTGTTGCGGATTTTGGGTTTTAGCAAAAAATCGTAGCGAACATCGTTAAAGCGGCTTTGCATACGGATCAAAAATTCATCGAATTGGCCAAACAGCGCGCCTTGCACTTTGCCGAACTCCTTTTTTTCTTCGTTGGCCGACTTAAATTGCATATACAGTTCGGCCAGGGAAAAATAAATCGGCGTATCAATCGAGACCACGCCCAGACCGATTTGCTTGGCTTCCTTGCGTTTAAGCTGCTGCAACACTTCGCGCATAAACGACATTTGCATTGAAGCGCCTTTGTCGCTGCGGTCGATAAACAAATCCACCAGTTCCGCGTAAGTCATCATCCAATACGGCATTTCCATTTCCATGGCGTCGATATAATTGACCTGGCCTTCGGCAAAAGCCGATTGCAGGACGCCGTTATCATCTTTCCAGCAATACTCGCCATGCAAGTCCAGCATGATGATATGGCTTTTCGGCATGGCCTTGACGGTGTGTTGTATCAGGCTGGTAACCGTCCACGATTTGCCCGAACCCGATTGCCCGATAATGGCAAAATGGCGGCCGAACAGCGCGCGCGGGTCGAGGCTTAAATGGTAATCCTTGTGCGCAGACAGCTGGCCGATAAAAAACTGGTAATCCCTGAATTTGGAGAATATCGCGTTGATTTCATCGATGCCGACTGCGTAAACCTTGGCGCCCGGCGTTGGGTAATGGCGCACACCGCGAATGAAAGTGCCGTTATCCTCAATTTCGCCGACCGGAATCAACGAAATAAAACGGTCGCTTTGACGGCTGCCGGTGTTGTCGAAACGGTCTGTTTCCCACATTTTGAACACCAGCGCCAACACGCCGATATTGCTTTGGCGGATGACCACATAAGAGCCGATTTGGCCGGCCAATAGCTGCTCATTGCCTATTTGCAGCAGCGGCGAATCGTTGCAATGTTCCGGCGCGATGCGGGCATCCATGCCATCGCCACGGACTTCAGACAAATAACCGATCAGGATGCTGGCTTGTTGTTCGGACATGATTCGATCTCTATTTTTAGCGGGTTAAAGAACAGGAATTATAGCGGCATTGCGGGCAATTTAGGCGCCGCCTTGGCAATTAAACTTATTCAAGGGAAATTTGGTTGTACCTTGCCTGCTGGTTATCTTACAATCCTGCCGGGTGTGCAGTAAGGTTACTGGGCGTGTAAGTTCCCCACATCAATAACATAAAATAATATTTTGGAGGATAGTATGTTTAAAATTCGATCACTGGTTACAGCACTGGCGCTGGCAAGTTCCATTTCGGTGGCTTCGGCTTGGGAGGCATTGCCGACAGAAGCGCCAGCCCCGGCTGACAATGCGACAACGCCGGCTAAAGTTGAGTTGGGGCAAATGCTTTATCATGACCCGCGTTTGTCTTCTACCGGCACAGTTTCTTGCGCGTCTTGCCATAACACCATGCTTGGCGGCGAAGATAATAGGCCGAATTCTATGGGCGTTAACGGCCAAACCGGCGGACGCAGTGCGCCAACGGTTTGGAATGCGGCGTTTAATGCGGTTCAGTTTTGGGATGGCCGGGCGGCAAGCCTGGAAGAGCAAGCCGCAGGCCCGGTGACCAATCCGATTGAAATGGGCATGAAAAACTGGGATGAGGTTGTTGCGCGCTTGAAGACCATTGAAGGTTATAAGCAACCTTTCGAGCGGGCTTTCGGTACCGATACCATAACTAAAGATGCGGTGACCAGAGCAATTGCGGCTTATGAAAGAACCCTGATTACGCCTAACAGCCCTTATGACCGTTATGTGACCGGCGATAAATCAGCCTTAACCGAACAACAGGTTCGCGGCATGGAAAAACTTGCAGAAGTGGGCTGTACCTCGTGCCATAGCGGTCCTGCATTTAACGGTGCCGGCACCTTCCAAAAATTCCCGGTTACGCCTAACGGTTACTGGGAAGCGCAATACCATTTCAGCAAGGACAAAGGTTTAGCGGAAGTTACCAAGAAAGCAGATGACGCGCATTTATGGAAAGTGCCGACCTTGCGTAACATCGCTTTGACCGCACCGTATTTCCACAACGGTTCGGTTAAAACCCTAGATAAAGCAGTGACGTTAATGGCCAAACTGCAATTAGGTAAAGATTTAAGCAAAGAAGAAGTGGCTGATATTGTCGCCTTTTTGCATGGTTTGACCGGCGAATTTCCTAAACAGAAAATGCCGATATTGCCGCCGACAGAAGATTCTAGTTTTAACTAAGGCTTTTTAATCGCTAAAGGGCGCGAAGTTTTAGTGCTTCGCGTCCTTACTGCTATTCTACCTTTTTGCATGCAAGCCCACCTTTAATTCCGCCAGCCAATTGATAAAGCGTGTGACATCGGGGCCTTGAAAAATGGCGCCGTGCTGGGGACACAGCATGTCAATATCCATGTTACTGACGCGTTCGCACCAATCCGCTTAAATTAAAAGTCACCATCCCCCCATCAGCATCTTCCTACGATCCCCGGCATCCAGCACCTTGCTGCAACTATCCCAGTCAATATTAGTAACCTGACTATAACGTTCATCAAATGGATGGCGTTTTGGAATGCTGCGAATCTTACGCTGAGCCTCCTGCGCATCGCCGAGCGCAATATCTACCCAGGCATCTTCAAGTATGTCTGGCACTTGCCCAAAAAGCTCAAAAATATCTTCCAGTCGTTCCGACAATAACTCATGAACCCGATCTTCAACTGATCCCCGATAACGCATGTTATACAGCAATACTTCATCACGAATTTGACCAATACGCTGGATACGGCCTTTACGTTGTTCCAGTCTGGTCGGGTTCCACGGTAAATCGAGATTGATTAACGTGCCTAAGCGTTGCAGGTTAAGTCCTTCACTGGCCGCATCAGTACCCAAGACCAAACGTAATTCTCCAGTGCGCACCATACGCTTAATTTCATCACGCGGCAGTCGCTTAAATTGACCATTTATTAATAGCCCCGAACGATTACTGCCTGCATAAATTGCAATTTGCTCGTCGGGAATATGATGTTCCGATAACTGATTAGCCAGCCACCAAACTGAATCATAGTATTGCGAGAAAATAATGCAGCCTAACTCCAGCCAACCCTTATCAAATAAATAATCCACTACTTTTTGATACTTGGGATCATTTTCTCGATCAGATTCCAGAGCGTTTAAACACTGCTGCAATAACTTGATTTCAACCGCAGTGAGGTCTTTCATACTTTCAGATGCAGGACTTTCCATGTCATCTTCATCTTCTGAAACCAACAAATCGCTATCGGCTTCGGTATTCCATTCATTCAACAACTTTTCTACGGTTCTATGGCCTGCATACATCGTGCTGCCAATACGCCGTAACAACAATGTCTTAAAAAATCCAGCCCCTTTAACCCGCATACTCAGTGCAGCACAAAACTCTTCCGCCAAGGTATAAGCACGTTGCTTATATAAGGGTAAAACGATAGCTTCATGCGCTTGCTCACCAAATAACTTGACCTTTACCGGCTGTAGATAAGGTTCGCCCGTTGCAGGGTCTATCGTATTTTCAAGATAAGTTCGAGTGCGGCGAATGATATGTAAAATGAATGGATTAAACTCTCGCCCGTAGTTCTCCAGCACTCGCCTTATTTGGGTTTTATCAGGTCCTAGCAGTTTGTTATAGCTTTCGGCAGAGGCAATAGTGTCACTCGGTTTCAAGCCCAAGCGACGACGTAATAATTTAAAACTGGCGTGTTCCCGTTCATTAGGCAGCGGATTACGTATCCATTCCCAGGCCAAAGCTTCAGATTTAAGAAATGATGTTTCACCCATGACCAAGGGCACAGTGTTTTCGGCACACCGCCACCGGCTCCAGGCATCACCCAAAACTGAATCATTACCTTGAGCCAAAACACATAATAAATCGAAAGCTTCAATCGGATGCAACTGAACGGGTGTCGCCGTTGCCAGCAACATGCTTTTGGTCTTCATACCCATAAGCAGCAAAAAAGCCATCAGGTTATTGGGCTCGGCTTTTTCTTCAACTGACTTGTCGTTAACCTTACGCCGACGAGAACGATGCGCCTCATCAACAATCACACATTCATACTGAATACTCAGTAAAAAATCGGCAGCATTAGAACCCGACG
Organism: Methylobacter sp.; assembly: GCA_047920955.1. GTDB lineage: Bacteria > Pseudomonadota > Gammaproteobacteria > Methylococcales > Methylomonadaceae > Methylobacter_A. The sequence continues at coordinate 9,730 of JBLRXA010000104.1, forward strand.
TAATTAATCCTTGTGAAATAATGCCCAACTTTCGCGGACATTTTGTAATGCTTTCCGGCCCGGTTGCAGGCCAAACAATCCCTTGCTCATCAATCCAGTTCTTGCCCGTCCAAATGGCCGAGGGCAAAGCCAGCAATTCCATCAACTCATCTTGCCATTGCAACAATAAAGGTTTAGGCGCCAACACTAACACCGGTTTATTTCCGGCCATAGCCATTAACATTGCGGCCAATGCCAGTTGGACTGTTTTGCCCAAGCCCACTTGATCGGCTAACACATAACGCGCACCACCTTGTTGATGATCGGCAAACGCACGTTGCACAAAAAACTTTTGATGCGGCCATAAGCCTAGTTCTTTGCGATATACCGGCGTTTCAACAATGGCTTGTTCTGGTGTTGGATTCTCCTGCCATTGTGCGGTAGTAACGGTCTCGCGCTCAGCTATCCGTTTAATATCTGCAATCACAAAGTCGCTTAAGGGCACCGCATGATGATGATTCCACAAGGCATCAAATTCACGCTGAACCCAGTCTACGGCCTCACTGGAATTATCTTCCCACAACAATTCATAATTCAATTTCCAGGCGCTCAACGACTCGTTAATGCTCCCCAAAAAACTGGTCTTAGTGCCATCGGATAAAGTGATAACGCCCGCTTTGCCATGTATCAAGCCAAACGTAGCATCGGGCAACACCCGTACTTGTAATTTGCCTGAGATCAAATAGTCGTACAGCTGTCGAAACCGTTCCCGATTGGCTTCAGGCAATAACTCAGGCTGGCCTGCACACCAGGATTTACGCAACGCTTGTTGTGCTGCTTTGGCAGTGCTCACATCCAAAGGGTCTAAATCAGAATTACTAATTACGCGAATACAACCACTGACCGAATCTAACGCTTCGCCTGCCACTTCAAAAATGCTTGAACGGAAATAACCGGCAATACGATCATAGCAAAGAGCGTTTTGTAGCTTCTGATTTAAAAAACTTTCGTCTAATGGATTTTCTCGGGAAGAGTGGCGGGTAATCATTGAGTGCAAGCAAGCCGTTGTGGTGTTGGTAAAGTGTATAGAGAGCCAGCCCGCTTGATTTGAGTTATTTAACCTTCAAATCCCGATAGAAATTTTCATGCGGCCCGACGGCCTCAAGATAAATGAGTCGAACACCTTCATCGAGTGTGTAACCCAGCAAATACAACTGTCCTTTACTGTGAAACTTAAAAACACGCAACGCCGCCAAATCGCCTTTCTTGCGCTCCCCGATTTCGGGTTTTTTCTTGACCTCATCAACCGCAGAATCAACATCGGCGGCAGTGTTGTCGTGCAGTTTTTTGTATTGTCGTGAAAATCGCCTGGTTTGGAAGACTGCCCAATTCATGGGTGATGGCTACGGGGCACAAACGGCTGTAAATTTTCATGCGGTTCGGCCAGAGAAACCAGTGACTCTGCCACAAAATTAACGGGTAAATCAGGGTTGTCTAGTGCAGCCCGCCCCACCCTCGCCCAAAACTCAATCTGACCGGCGATTGAGCGATGTTCCAACGCCGCATCCTGCTTGGCTTGCTCATAGAGGTCCTGATTGATCCGTATTGAAGAAGTTATTGACATTTTAAACCCCAGTTAAAATTACCACATTAGTAGTCATTATAGACGGATGAATCGTAGAAAAGAAAGTTCACTGGCTTATGTCTTCGTGTCGTCATTCCGGCATTTATGCAGGAATGACGGCGTTACGATTTGTGTAAATACCAACGTGGATTCAACTCCGAAGTGCAATCCTAGTAATCATGCGGCTTCTTGCTTAG
>JBLRXA010000105.1:0-11443 GCA_047920955.1 Methylobacter sp.
TGCGGTTTTGCGGGCTTTGACAACAAACTGCGAACTCATTAATGCGCCGTTAACCCCTGCTTTATTCTTTTAACACTATCAGCTTCATTTTTTCCTTGCACTTCAACATCTATTTTCTCAATAGGCGTCGGCATATACTGCAAAGCAACCTCCAAGACCTCATCTATCCAATGAACCGGCTTAATCTCTAAATTCTTCTTAATATTATCCGGAATTTCGACTAAATCCTTTTCATTCTCCGCAGGAATTAAAACCGTTGTTATGCCGCCTCTATGCGCCGCCAGCAGCTTTTCTTTTAAGCCACCGATTGCCAGCACTTCCCCGCGCAAAGTAATTTCACCGGTCATCGCGACACAAGCGCGCACAGGTATCTTAGTTAACGCTGAAATGATCGCCGTACACATACCAACGCCGGCACTCGGCCCATCTTTAGGCGTCGCACCTTCAGGCACATGAATATGTATGTCATTGTTCTGAAATAGCTCGTTATCAATACCCAAAATCTCTGACCGACTCCTGACTACTGTCATTGCAGCCTCAATGGACTCTTTCATCACCTCACCCAGCTTACCGGTTGCCGAATGCTTGCCCTTACCCGGAATGACCGCCGTTTCAATGGTCAATAACTCGCCGCCCACTTCAGTCCAAGCCAAACCGGTGACCTGTCCAATTTGATCATTTTCTTCAGCAAGGCCGTAATGGAAGCGTTTAACACCCAAATAGTCATCCAAATTATCCGCATTAACCACAACTTTAGTTTTTCTCGGTTTCAATAACAAATCTTTGACCACTTTGCGGCAGATTTTTGAAATTTCCCGCTCAAGGCTTCGGACACCCGCTTCCCTGGAATAATAGCGGATCATATCCCTGACTGCGTCTTCGGTGATTTGAATTTCCTGCCCTTTAAGCCCATTATTCTTAATCTGCTTAGGAATCAAGTAGCGAATGGCAATATTGATCTTCTCATCCTCGGTATAACCGGCGATGCGTATGACCTCCATTCTATCGAGCAATGCCGGCGGAATATTCATGGTGTTTGCGGTCGCGACAAACATCACATCGGACAAATCAAAATCCACTTCCAAGTAATGATCTGAGAAAGTGTGGTTCTGTTCGGGATCCAACACTTCCAACAACGCCGATGCCGGATCGCCGCGAAAATCGGCCGCCATTTTGTCGATTTCATCAAGCAGAAACATCGGGTTGCGCGTTTTTACTTTAGACAGGTTCTGCAAAATTTTACCCGGCATAGAGCCGATATAAGTCCGTCGATGCCCGCGAATTTCCGCCTCATCACGCACCCCGCCCAAAGCCATCCGCACATATTTGCGGTTGGTCGCCCTGGCGATAGACTCGCCCAATGAAGTTTTACCCACCCCTGGAGGCCCTACCAAACACAAAATCGGCCCTTTCAGTTGTTTCACCCGTTGCTGAACCGCCAAATATTCAAGAATGCGCTCCTTAACCTTTTCCAAACCATAATGCTCTGCTTCCAAAACCTGTTCGGCGACTTTTAAATCGTGCCGGACTTTGGTTTTTTTCTTCCACGGTACATTAACCATCCACTCAATATAATTGCGTACCACCGTCGCCTCGGCAGACATCGGCGACATTTGCTTAAGCTTGGCCAACTCGGCATCGGCTTTGGTCTTCGCTTCCTTGGACATCTCGGCATTTCCGATTCTTTTTGCCAATTCCTCAATCTCATTGGGCGCCTCGTCCAAGTCCCCCAGCTCTTTTTGAATCGCCTTCATCTGCTCATTCAAATAGTACTCCCTTTGGTTCTTCTCCATTTGCTGTTTGACGCGGACACGGATTCTTTTTTCCATTTCCAGCAGATCAACCTCGCCTTCCATTAAGGTCATCAAATTTTCAAGCCGCTGTTCAATGTCTGCCGCTTCAAGAATAACCTGCTTTTCACTGACCTTTAAGGTCATGTGGGCCGCCATGGTATCGGCAAGCCGACCGGGATCATCAATACCGGACAGCGCACTCAAAACTTCCGGCGGAATCCTGTTATTCAACTTAACGTACTGATCGAACGAATTAATCACTGTCCGCTGCAACACATCCTGCTCTTGCTCGGTCAGTTTTAACACATCATAAATTTCCGTCACCATCGCAGAAAAGTAATCGTCCGTTTCCTTGTAATGCAAAACCTTGCTGCGCTCAATGCCTTCAACTAAGACCTTTACAGTGCCATCGGGCAATTTCAGCATCTGCAAGATATTGGCCAGCGTACCGACCTCATAAAGGTCAGTCAGCCCCGGCTCATCCACTTCCGCTTCTTTTTGCGCAACCAGCAAAATCTGCTTATTGTCCTTCATCGCAGCATCTAACGCGTCAATCGACTTTTCCCTGCCGACAAACAAGGGAATAACCATGTGCGGATAAACCACGATATCCCTGAGCGGCAAAACCGGAACCAGCACATTTATTTGTTGTAACTCTGTCATTTTTTGCGTTTCCATAAATGGAACCTTTTAACAATTTTCTGAAAAAAAGGTTATGGGGGCATTAGTTAAAATAGCAAGCATGGGGTGCACTGAAAATGAGCATTTGCTTATTTTCAACACAAAAAAAAGGAGCTTTAACGACAAAAGCTCCTTTTTTATCATCCATAAGTCGATTATATTTTAAGACTCAGACGATGCCTTTTTCTTTTCAGCTTCATAAACCAAAAGCGGCTCTGCCTCACCTAAAATGACGCCGCCATCAACGACGACCTTGCAAATATTATCCGCAGACGGCAATTCATACATAGTGTTCAACAGCACATTCTCAACAATTGTCCTGAGCCCTCTTGCGCCGGTTTTTCTTTCCATCGCCTTGCGGGCAATCGCAGTTAAAGAATCATCCCTAAATTCCAGCTCAGCGCCTTCCATCTCGAACAGATGCTTGTATTGCTTGATCAAGGCATTTTTAGGTTCTGTCAATATTTGCACCAACGCGGCCTCATCCAGTTCTTCCAAAGTGGCGACAACAGGCAGACGGCCAACAAACTCAGGAATTAAGCCATATTTAATCAGGTCTTCAGCTTCAACTTCGGCAAACAACTGGCCAATATTTTTAGACTCATCTTTGGTCTTTATTTCGGCAGAAAAACCGATCCCGCCTTTTTCCGACCGGTCTTTAATAACCCGATCCAAACCGGCAAAAGCACCGCCAACGATAAACAGAATATTAGCGGTATTAACCTGCAAAAACTCCTGCTGCGGATGCTTGCGCCCACCTTGAGGAGGAACCGAAGCAATGGTGCCTTCAATCAGCTTCAATAAAGCCTGCTGAACACCTTCACCGGACACATCGCGGGTAATTGACGGGTTATCCGATTTTCTTGAAATCTTATCGATTTCATCAATATAAACGATACCGGTTTCAGCTTTTTCGACATCATAATCGCATTTTTGCAGGATTTTCTGGATGATATTTTCTACGTCCTCACCCACATAACCGGCTTCTGTCAGCGTAGTCGCATCCGCAATAGTAAACGGCACATCCAGCAAACGGGCTAAAGTCTCAGCCAACAAAGTTTTACCCGATCCTGTAGGCCCAATTAACAAAATATTGCTTTTTGCCAATTCAATCGAGTCTTTTTTAGTCTTGTTGCGCAGACGTTTATAATGGTTATAAACAGCCACAGCCAAAATCTTTTTCGCATTCTCCTGCCCAATCACATAGCCATCAAGCTCTTCCTTTATCTGCTTGGGCTTAGGTAATTCACCGCCGTTAAAAGAAGAATCGTCCTGCAATTCGTCTTTTATGATGTCATTGCAGAGTTCTACACACTCATCACAGACATAAACAGATGGCCCTGCAATAAGCTTTCTAACTTCATGCTGACTTTTACCGCAAAAAGAGCAATAAAGTAACTTATCCTCATCTTTGCTTTTTTTGTCATTACTCATAAATTGGACTCCCGCAAACATCCAGAGATGATGTTTTTACTTTGATAAAAGCAAAGAATATATCGAAACACAAAAAAAAATACCAACCGTTATTTAGTGGCAATCGCCGCCCGACTGGACAACACCTGATCAATCAGGCCGTAACTCACAGCATCACTAGAGCTTAAAAAGTTATCCCTGTCGGTGTCCAGGCGAACCTTTTCTATCGGCTGTCCGGTATGGTCGGCAAGAATCAGGTTCAATTTTTCCCTGATTGACAATATTTCTCTGGCGTGGATGTCGAAATCAGAAGCCTGCCCCTGAAAACCGCCCAAGGGCTGATGAATCATCATTCTTGAGTGCGGCAAGCAGTAACGCTTGCCTTTGGCGCCACCGGTCAACAGCAAAGCACCCATACTAGCAGCCTGACCAATACACATGGTACTGACATCGGGCTTAATGAACTGCATCGTATCGTAAATCGACATGCCAGCCGTCACAGACCCCCCCGGCGAATTAATATATAAATGGATGTCTTTATCAGGATTTTCCGATTCCAGGAACAATAACTGGGCGACAACCAGATTAGCCATGTAATCTTCAACCTGCCCTACTAGAAAAATAACCCGTTCCTTTAATAACCGTGAATAAATATCAAAAGAACGCTCGCCCCGCGCCGTTTGCTCGATAACAATAGGCACTAATCCACCCGCCGCTTCCGGCGCCATCATTTGACTTTTTGAGTATTGACTATACATTTGAGCCCCTTTACGCTTGTTTGCTCATGGCATCACTAAAGCTGATAGCTTCATCAGACACCTTAGCCCGTGCAACGATCCAATCGACAACCTGATTTTCCAATACCATCTGGCGAACCTCATTCAAACGTTTTTTGTCGGAATAATACCAATCAATCACGTCTGCAGGGCGCTCGTAACTTTTTGCCATATCTTCAACAGTAGACCGAACTTTGTCTTCGTCCAGTTTAATCTCGTTTTTATCAAGAATTTCACCCAAGATTAAACCCAGTGCAACCCGACGTTTTGCCTGTTCTTCAAACACATCCCTGGGCAGTTTTAAATCATCCAATTTCACTTTTTGTCTTTTAGCCTGTTCGATATAAGGCTTCATCATGCTTTCGACTTCCTGATCGACCAGCGCATTGGGAACAGTAATCTGAACATTCTCGTACAGCGCATGCAGCACTGAATTTTTAAACTTAGCAAGCAATGCTTGCTCCAGCTCGCCTTCTAAATTCGCCCTGATGTCTTCGCGGAACGCATCGACTGAACCCTCAATGCCATAGGCCTTAATGAATTCGTCATTGATTTCAGGCAATGTTGCCTCTTCGACACTGATCACATCGACATTGAACTCGGCGACTTTACCCGCCAATTTTTCATTGCCGTACACGTCGGGAAAAGATAATTCAAAGATCTTATTATCGCCGGCCTTAAGCCCGATCAAGCTTTCTTCAAAGCCCGGAATCATTTGTTTTACACCGATTTCAACCGGGTAGCTGTCTACTTTGCCATCGGTAAAGTTTTCACCTTCACAAACACCTGAAAAGCCAATGGTTACACGATCATGTTCCTGAGCTGCACGGTCAACGACAGACCAGCTTTTCTTTTGTATCCTTAATTTTTCAACCATATCTTCAACATCGACATCCTGAACGCTTGCGACAGGACGCGATACTTGGATTTGGTCTAAACCGTCCAGTGAAATTTCAGGATAAACTTCAAACTCAGCGGTATATTTTAGACCTTCAGATTCAGTTTCTTCTAATGGAAGAATGTGCGGATAGCTGACAGGTTTTAAATCCTGTTTCTCCAACGCTTCATAATAAGTAGACTGGATTAAATCTCCGGCGACTTCACCTCGAACCCTCTCCCCGTACATTTTCTTAACAACATGCTGAGGTACTTTTCCCGGACGAAAACCATCAATTTTAACATCGCGGGCTAACGACTTTAGACGTGCAGCCATTTTTTCCTGAACAACCTCTTCAGGCACGCTAACGGTCATTTTTCTGCTTAATTCTGATGTCTTCTCGACAGAAACTTGCATTTCTTTACCTCAGCTAAATTTAAAATAAGAATTTTATAGGACACCGGTAAACGGCTCATGAAATCTGAAAAGTCAGCGATGAATCGCTGACTCTTAAATGAATTGGGTGGTGCGAATGGAGAGACTCGAACTCTCACAGGATAACCTACTGGAACCTAAATCCAGCGCGTCTACCAGTTCCGCCACATTCGCACTTTGAATGAACCTGTAATTATATCTGTAATTATACGCATACAACAAGCAATAAATTTAAAAAATCTGCAGTGCCATATAGCTGTTTGCCCTTTAAAAAAACGCCCTGTAATTCACATTTTCATATTAAAGTCAGCATTCAATCTTTGCATATTACCTATATGGATGTACTATTAATACGAGACAAATCCATCATAAAGCAAGGGGAAGGAAATGAACATTTCGCCAACAACCAGCGCCGTTAATCTCATTAATACCGCTCAAAATAAATCCGCCGATGCCGCCCAAGTGATCGCCAAACTGCCGATGCAGGACAATGAAGTCGGTAGCTCGGAATTCAATTCGAAAGACATCATCAAACCTGTACTCAGTTTAAAGGAGGCCGAACTAGAAACCTCCGCCGCAGTAAAATTACTTCAAGCCGATAGGGAAGCCGTTGGTTCCCTGCTTGATATTAAAGCCTAAACTAAGCGCTTACCGACACATCAAAACCCAACAGCCTAATGTCATCGGCAAATGCATTCAACACCTCTACAGACAACTTCTCCAGCCGCACGGATTCCGGCTGGAGGGAAGGCCGCGCCAGCGTATAGAGCATAACGCCTTGCAACACACAGCCCCTTGCCTTAATACTTTTCAACAACGCAAGAAATGCACTTTTTTCCTGCACCGGCAAACCGCGCTTATCATAATCCAACAAACAGGTTTGCAATTTAGTCGGACACAACCTTGCTGAAAGCAACAGATTTTCTATACTCGCCTGGCAACTTTGTCCGGCATTATTAATCAACGCTCTGCCCTCTTCAGTCGCGCTGTCCAGTTTAAACCAGACCTCACCGCCATATTTCTTGAGCGTCTCCAGTCCACGCTGGACGCTAGGCCGGTGCAGCAAACTGCCATTGGTAATCAACACAAAATGACTCTGCGGCAGAACCCCCAGTTCTGCTGCCACCCGGCCTATCAAAGCCACCGCCTTGTCGAAATCTTTTAGGCTGGTCGGTTCGCCATTACCGGAAACGGCAATGTCCTTAATCATCCGCTTATCTTCATCAACCTGAAAACGCTGGTAAAAATCGCCGTTTAGCACGTCATTAAAAAAAAACCTCAGCTCATCCTCCAGCAACTGAAAATCCAGTTCCGGTGCCGCACCGATTTTTAACCCAGGCACCTGACAATAAATGCAGCGCCAATTACAGACATTATTAGTATTAAAATTAATGCCAACAGACAAGCCACCGGCGCGCCGCGACAGCACCGGATACACATACTTGAGCCCCGCAACATCGCGGGCATGATTGTTTACTGTCAATAGTGAAGCCATAAGCCTGCCAAAAAATGAGCCAAATCGTGCTATTCTACGGTTTCCCTTATTTTTAATTTGGAGTTTTTGACGCTATGAGCGAAAGAATCATATTCCGCACCGGCGAAGCGCTGGTCGCTGGCGGCCCTGCGGGTACCGCAGCAGAACCTGAAATCATTATCGGCGAATTGGACGGCCCTGTCGGCACAGCGTTGGCAACACTGACCGGCAATCAAGCCAAAGGCCATTCCAAAGTCTTCGCCATTTTGAACACCGACATTCAGGTGCGTCCGGTCACCCTGATGGTCAGTAAGGTAACGGTAAACAACAGCCGCTATACCAATATATTGATGGGCACAGTGCAGGCGGCGATTGCTAACGGCGTGCTTGACGCGGTGAGGGCGGGCGACATTCCCAAAGAAAAGGCCAATGATTTGGGCATCATCTGTTCGGTCTGGCTAAATCCCAGTGTAGCAACGGACGACAATCTGGATCACCAAGCCCTGTTCGACATCCACCGCAAAGCCATGGCACTGGCAATCCACAAAGCCATGACCCATACGCCGGACATTGATTGGCTATTGGAAAATCAGGACAAAATCACCCACAAATATTTCCAGATGGGCTTAGACGGAAAAATTTAACCCACAAAAAAGCCCCGGTTTAACGGGGCTTTTTTTACAGCAACATCAAATCTTTTTCAGCCTATTTTAACCAAAACCTCGCCACGCCCCATTTCCGACATATCCCCGCCATAACGCTGCACCCGGTTAAAAGCCAATGAGCTATCGGCAAATTTGGAATTGAGCTTTTTAAATGAGGCGAACAATATCGGCAAAAAAGCCAAAGTATGCGCACCGCAATCATTAAACCGTGCCGATAGCTGCGGCGGGTTCCATAACAACAAGGTTCCCCGGCGCATCGCAAAGCCCAAATAGCGACCGGTTTGCCCCATCACCGCGATGGTGCCAGCGGTCATTCTGGAACCGCAATAATCACCCGCATTACCTTCAATCAGGATATTACCTCGCCGCATGTGATCACCGGCACGCTCGCCGACATTGCCTTTAACCAGGATGGTGCCGCCTTTCATGCCCATTTTGTTGCCGGGCAAGGCCGCGCCCAAAAAATCCCCGGCATCACCGTTAATTTTCAGCAGACCCTTTTTCATTTCGCAGGCGGCATAAAGCCCGACATTGCCCGACACCTCAATTTCGCCGGTTTTCATGCCCAAGCCAAGATAAGCACCGGCATCGCCTTCAACCGTTATGCAGCCGCCATCAAGCTCTTTGCCGATAAAATCCAGCTTGTTAAAACTGTTTTTAATCACAATGTTTTGCGTGTCGGAACCGGTAATGCCGAACAATTCATCGACCCGGATTTTTCGTTTGCCACATTGCAAAGTCATTGCCGCAATGTCGGCAGGCTGCATATTGGCCAGTTTCTGGCAAACCAGCGGCGACATATCCACGCGCTGATCAGGCCGCTGTTTCAGCGTAAAGGTTAACGCGCTCATGCCATAATCTCCTGTAAGTGAAAGTGGAACGGCCCCAGTTTACCGCCGTAATTACCGGCGCTGATGCGCTTAACGCCGTTCGCAGCACCTAAATCGCAAACCGCCTGAATGCCGACGCGCATGGCTTTATCGATGTCTTCCTTCGTTAAACCATCAATGACGATTTCCATGACCGATTCAATTTCCGGCGACAGATCGGTTTTGGTCATGCCTTTTAAGGTCGGGCAAAACGCATCATTAGTTGACGCGCCCAAGGCCGCATATTTTGAACCCACCTTGGAACCGGAACGCACCACGCCGCCAGGAAACGGCATAATCACATTGGGAATTTTGCGCATTTCTTCAATCGCCGCTTCACAGGCCGCCAACGCTTGCGGTTGCGACTCAGCCAGCACCAAAAAATTGCCGCCGCCGATGGCTTCAACTTGCCCGGTCGTAGCTTCAGTCAAAAACTCGCCATCCATGACCGGGATACGCCAGTAACGCTTGCCGTCGATCAATTTAGCCACCTGAAAACCGTCGCCGAAATAACGCAGGTTTTTACCCAACGCGATGCGCGTACCGCCGTCGATACCGGCAAACAAGGCTGAGGTCGGCGAGGTTAGTACGCACTGCCCTGCCCTGGTTTCCAGCTGCTTGGCCAAACCTTTACCGCCCATCGCGAAAATCATGATGGACACGCCGGGGCGACCGTCAGGCGTTTCTGAAGGGTCTAAAACCCGCTCGATTCCCGCCTCGCAACCGCAGGCAATCACCGAGGTGGCAAAGCCGGTCATAGCTTGCGCCGAGATCATCGCCCATTTTTCGTTTTGTGCGGTGATGATGGCGCGCGTGGCTTTCATCGGAAACGCTTCGGCAAAGGTCGCGTCTATGGTTACACCGTTAATAATCATATTGTTAAACTCATTGTTGAACTATTTTTTCAGTGTCATGGCTTGGACAAGGTAATGTGGCTACATTTAAATTATAAGAATTCAGATTCAACGTGGAAAATACTTATAAATATCTTTTCGATGAAGAAACCGTGTAAAAATTATTTCATCACCTACAATTTCCATACCAATTCGATAATTACCCAAGCGAATGCGATAAAAACTATCGTAGCCTCGCAATTTTTTTATCTGGCTAAGTTCAGATAAATCATGCGCCGCTTTACAGGCATTAATAATCTCTTTAATTTTATCCAAATGCTTAGATGTTTTAATGACGCGTAAATCTTTAGCAAATCTCGCCTCAAACTTAACATTCATTTTTTTTCGGCTTCCAAAATAGCAAAAATATCTTCTTCGGAAACAAACTCCTGCTTTCTGCCCTCTGTAATCGCATTAGCTAAACCGACTTCGTCCAATGCCTCCAATATAATTTCATACAAAACATCCCGTTTTGTTTTAACTAATTGGACAACAATCTCGGTAAGCAATTCTTTCGTTTTTTCATCGCTAATTGAAAGCTCCATGAATCTGTCTCCAGCCAATTTTATAAGCGTTATAGTGAAGTGCCTGTTCTTTAAAGCTCATCCCAAGCTACATCAATCTGGGCTTGGAACTTCCTTGATTCAACAAGGGAAGCTAATTCAACATCTTCCAGCTTATCCATCAGCATTTCGTAAGCTTTAGCCGGAATACAATAAAAAGCTGGTCCATTATGATCAAGAATAGCCACCGGAAAACCATCACCCGCCGCTACAGTCGCAATGGGATCATTTTTTAATTCCGAAAGACTCGCAGCCGTCTCTGCAAAAATTGTAGTAGGCATGTTATTTCTCCCGATGCGTTATTTGTGTCAGCCAATTATTTGTAATAAAGCGGCAATCAAAGCTGTTTGTAAAAATCCGATTCCAACAATCCAGCGAACCAATTCCGCTTTAAATTCGACAATTTTCAACTCCAGCTTTAATTCAGCCTCTTTAACATCCTGCTTGGTTGCTGACAATGTCAACGCAGTCATTTTTCAATATCCATAACAATCACGCCACCGTCCCTTTCAGCGGATGCACAGTCAAACTGCCGCGCCCATCCTCGGTAATTTCATCGTCACTGATTTTAAAATTACCCAGTTTCATGGTCAAAAAGCGGTCAAAATACTTTTGCAAATCCTTTTCCACCGAGGCGTCATAATCCGGCTTAACCATGTGGGTCGTGCCCCATTTAGTGTGGACAACCTTACCGTCAACGACCACAAGCTCGCCGTCCTTAAACACATAATCCGGCTTTTCAAACATCTTTTGCCGGTCGGCGTTGTCGGTATAAACGGTAATGTCCGCCCAGTTACCGGCACTTAAACCGCCGCGATCTTGCAAACCAATTAACTTGGCTGCACCGGCGCGGGTCATAATGGCAATTTCCTGCAATGTGTATTCGCGCTCAATCGATGCCAGCGTGGTCATTTTTTGCGCTTCGGGATGAATCGTTGCCAGCATGTCGTTACGGAAACTTCTGTCCATCAGCAAACGGATCAAATGCGGATAACTGGTAAACG
>JBLRXA010000106.1:0-11258 GCA_047920955.1 Methylobacter sp.
ATGGCTTGACCAATATTTGACAGGCAGCGCCTATGCCAACGCATTAAAAGAACGCGAAAAAGACATCAGAAAAGCCCAAAAAACATTGACTGAGATAGAGGCGCAGTACGGTTTAACCATTAGCGGCCTAAAAGACATTAACCGGCGCATGTCCATCGGTGAAGCGAAAGCACGGCGTGCGAAAAAAGAAATGATTGAGGCCAACTTAAGGCTGGTCATTTCCATTGCTAAAAAATATACGAATCGCGGCCTGCAATTTCTGGATTTAATTCAGGAAGGCAATATCGGCCTCATGAAAGCCGTTGATAAATTTGAATACCGTCGTGGCTACAAATTTTCGACTTACGCAACCTGGTGGATTCGCCAAGCCATTACCCGCTCGATTGCAGACCAGGCCCGGACTATCCGTATCCCAGTGCACATGATCGAAACAATCAATAAATTGAACCGGATTTCCCGTCAAATTCTTCAGGAATTAGGGCGGGAGGCGACACCGGAAGAACTGGCTGAACGCATGGAAATGCCTGAAGACAAAGTCCGTAAGGTATTGAAAATAGCCAAAGAACCGATTTCCATGGAAACCCCAATCGGTGATGATGAAGATTCTCATTTGGGAGATTTCATAGAAGATGCTAAAGTATTGTCCCCAGTTGAAGCGGCAACCATTGCCGGTTTGCGCGAATCAACACAAAATGTGTTGGCGGGATTGACGGCAAGGGAAGCAAAAGTCTTGCGTATGCGTTTTGGTATCAACATGAATACCGATCATACGCTGGAAGAAGTCGGCAAACAGTTTGATGTGACACGCGAAAGAATCCGTCAAATTGAAGCTAAAGCACTCAGAAAATTGAGACACCCCTCCAGATCAGAGCAGTTAAGATGCTTTTTGGATGGCGAATAACGAGTAAATAAGGGCCCTTAGCTCAGTTGGTTAGAGCGTCCGACTCATAATCGGCAGGTCGTAGGTTCAAGTCCTACAGGGCCCACCATACACAAGAAGGCTGCTTAGGCAGCCTTTTGCATATCCGGGTTTTATATTTTGACAAGGTGGTATCGTGAGCAATAATTTTACTTTCACATCAGAATCAGTTTCAGAAGGGCATCCCGATAAAGTTGCCGATCAAATTTCAGATGCCGTACTTGATGCTTTATTGGCGCAAGATTCCCGCTCACGCGTTGCCTGCGAAACGCTAGTAAAAACCGGCATGGTCATCTTGGCCGGTGAAGTTACCACGGATGCCTGGGTTGACCTTGAAGCCTTGGTGCGCAAAGTCGTTTGCGACATTGGCTATGACCATGGCGACATCGGTTTTGACGGCAATAGCTGCGCCGTTTTAAATGCCATTGGCAAACAATCGGCGGATATTGCGATGGGTGTTGATGAGGCTGCCGATCACGAACAGGGCGCGGGTGACCAGGGTCTGATGTTCGGTTATGCCAGCAACGAAACCGATGTGCTGATGCCAGCTCCGATCACCTATTCTCACCTGCTGGTCAAACGTCAGGCTGAAGTCCGTAAAAATAAAGTGCTGCCTTGGCTGCGTCCCGACGCCAAAAGCCAAATCACCTTCCGCTATGAAAACAACAAACCGGTAGCCATTGATGCTGTGGTCTTGTCCACGCAGCATTCGCCTGAAATACCGACCAAAGCATTACACGAAGCGGTCATGGATGAAATCATCCTGCCGGTTTTGCCTAAAGAATGGCTGCATAAAGACACCCAATATTTCATTAATCCAACCGGCCAGTTTGTCATCGGCGGCCCCGTTGGCGATTGCGGCTTAACCGGACGTAAAATCATTGTCGACACTTACGGCGGCATGGCCCGGCATGGCGGCGGCGCGTTTTCCGGCAAAGACCCCTCCAAAGTCGACCGTTCCGCAGCCTATATGGCGCGCTATGTGGCAAAAAATATTGTTGCCGCCGAACTGGCCGAACGCTGCGAAATTCAGGTTTCTTACGCCATTGGCGTGGCAGAACCCACCTCAATCAGCATCGAAACTTTCGGCACCGGCAAAATCAGCGAAGACAGACTGGTACAAATTGTCAGGGACATTTTCGATCTGCGCCCGAAAGGCCTCATCACCATGCTGGACTTGTTAAAACCGATCTACCAGACGACGGCGGCGTACGGTCATTTTGGCCGCACCGAAGACTCCTTTAGCTGGGAAAAAACCGACAAGGTTGACGCATTAAAAGATGCCGCCGGTCTTTAACTGAACACTAAAAACAGGAAACATAATGAGCCAAGCAGATTATAAAGTCGCCGATATTGAACTGGCAGCCTGGGGTCGTAAAGAAATCAATATTGCTGAAACCGAAATGCCGGGCTTAATGGCGCTGCGTGAAGAATTTGGCTCCGCACAGCCGTTGAAAGGTGCGCGTATCGCCGGTTGCTTGCACATGACCATACAAACTGCGGTACTGATTGAAACATTGACCGCATTAGGCGCAACTGTGCGCTGGTCTTCGTGCAATATTTTTTCCACTCAAGACCATGCAGCGGCAGCAATGGCGGCGGCTGGGATTCCTGTGTTTGCCTGGAAAGGCGAAACCGAAGAAGAGGCCGAATGGTGCATTGAGCAAACTATCATAGGCAAAGACGGCTGGCGTCCGAACATGATTTTGGATGATGGTGGCGACTTGACCAACATGATGCACGACAAATTTTCTGACTTGATAGCAGATGTCAAAGGCTTATCGGAAGAAACCACAACCGGCGTGCTACGTTTATATGAACGGGTTACCAAAGGCACCTTAAAAGTCCCGGCTTTTAACGTCAACGATTCTGTCACTAAATCAAAATTCGACAATCTGTACGGCTGTCGCGAATCATTGGTTGACGGCATCAAACGCGCCACCGACGTCATGATTGCCGGCAAAATCGCGGTCGTTTGCGGTTACGGCGATGTCGGCAAAGGTTGCGCGCAATCATTGCGTGGTTTGGGCGCTACCGTGTGGATTACCGAAATCGACCCGATTTGCGCATTGCAGGCGGCGATGGAAGGTTATCGCGTGGTCACGATGGAAGATGCAGCGCCTTTGGCTAACATTTTTGTTACCGCGACCGGCAACTTTAATATCATCACCCATGCGCACATGGTGGCAATGAGAGACCAGGCAATTGTATGCAATATCGGCCATTTCGACGCCGAAATCGACATCGCCTCGTTGCGTCAATACACCTGGGAAAATATCAAACCGCAAGTCGATCACGTTATTTTTCCTGACGGCAAACGCTTGATTATTTTGGCGGAAGGCCGCTTGGTAAACCTGGGTTGCGCCACCGGACACCCCAGCTTTGTGATGTCCAATTCATTCTGCAATCAAGTGCTCGCGCAAATGGAACTGTGGGCAAACTCAGCGCAGTATGAAAACAAAGTGTATATCCTGCCTAAAAAGCTGGACGAAAAAGTCGCCAGATCGCATCTCAAACAACTGGGTGTAAATTTGACCGTGCTCACTGACGAACAAGCCAACTACATTAATGTTCCGGTTGAAGGGCCGTATAAAGCCGATTATTATCGTTATTGATCTTATTCCTACGGCTCCCGTGGGAATGCTATCGGTGTCGCCGTCAGCGGCACCGATGCAATTAACATCTACAGCAGTGCCGACACCTATCCGCTCAACATAGTAGTCCATACCGTCGTCAGTTTCCCGTCAGTGAGTTTCTAAAATGTCATCAGCACACACACATCCCCAACTGTTCAGTTTCGAATTTTACCCACCCAAAACTGAAGAAGGCGCGGCAAGTTTGCAAGTCGTACACAGCAAGCTGGCAACACTGAATCCCGACTTTTTTTCCGTGACGTTCGGCGCGGGCGGCTCAACCCGCGACAAAACGTTCGATACCGTTGTCGCCATTCAGGCGAAAGGCATCAACGCCGCACCGCATTTGTCCTGCGTTGCTTCAACTAAAGACAGTATCCGTACGATTCTAAAAAACTATCAGGAACATGGCATAGCAAAAATTGTCGCCTTGCGCGGGGATTTGCCATCCGGTACTTTATCTGCCGGAGAATTTCGCTATGCCAATGAATTGGTGGAATTTATCCGCCAAGAAACGGGCGAGCATTTTCAAATTCACGTTGCCGCCTATCCCGAAATACATCCGCAAGCACCTAACGGCGCCGAAGATTTTAAAAACTTCAAGCGTAAAGTGGACGCTGGCGCGAATGCCGCGATTACCCAATATTTTTACAATGCCGAAGCGTATTTCTATTTTGTCGATGCCTGTGAAAAAGCTGGCATCAGCATTCCTATCGTGCCCGGCATTATGCCGATCACCCAATACACGCAGCTTTTTCGTTTTTCCGAAATGTGCGGCGCCGACATTCCGCGCTGGCTTAGAAAACGTCTGGAAAGTTTTGGTGATGACAGGGAATCGATACAGGCATTCGGCTTAGATGTGGTCAGCGATCTGTGTCAGCGCTTGCTCGATGGCGGCGCGCCGGGTTTGCATTTTTACACGATGAATCAGGCGGCACCGACTTTAGCGATTTTAAATAACTTACAAATCAAAGCTCAAGAATAAAGGTAAATTAAAAAACACACTCGTTCCCACGCCCCGCCGGGAACGGCTATCAACCTGAGCCTTTAGCTTATGTCGTCCAACCAATCTCTCTCCCAACGCGACCTTTCTGTTTTGTGGCATCCCTGCACACAAATGAAAGACCACGAAACTTTCCCGATTATCCCGATCAAACAAGGCCGGGGCGTTTGGCTGGAAGACTTCGACGGCAACCGCTATCTGGATGCCATCAGCTCATGGTGGGTCAATTTATTCGGCCATGCCAACCCCGACATCAATGCCGCCTTAAAAGACCAGCTCGACACTTTGGAACAGGTTATTTTTGCTGGTTTCAGCCATGAAGCGGCCATTAAACTGGCGGAAAAACTGGTTGAAATAACCCCAAAAGGGCTAAACCGTTGCTTTTACGCCGACAACGGTTCGGCAGCGGTCGAAGTCGCGCTGAAAATGAGTTTTCACTATTGGCGCAATATTGGACAAACCCAAAAAACCAAGTTCATCACGCTGGAAAACAGCTATCACGGCGAAACTCTGGGCGCGCTGGCGGTCGGCAATGTTGCGCTATATAAAGAAACCTACGCACCCTTATTGATGGACGTCATCACCGTGCCGGGCCCTGACTGTTATCACCGCGAACCCGGCGAATCCTGGGCGGATTATTCAAACCGCCGTTTTGCGCTGATGGAACAAACGCTGCAACAACACGGCGACAGCGTGTGCGCGGTCATCATCGAGCCTTTAGTGCAATGCGCCGGCAACATGCGCATGTACGATCCGGTTTATTTGAAATTGCTGCGCGCTGCCTGCGATAAATACAAGGTGCATTTAATCGCCGATGAAATTGCCGTCGGTTTCGGCCGCACCGGAACGCTATTTGCCTGCGAGCAGGCGGCGATCAGCCCCGATTTCATCTGTCTATCCAAAGGCCTGACCGGCGGCTATTTGCCATTATCGGCAGTGCTGACCACCGAGCAGATGTATCAGGCTTTTTATGACGATTATCAAAAACTAACGGCTTTTCTACATTCGCACAGCTATACCGGAAACGCCTTGGCTTGCCGGGCTGGACTCGCCACCATCGACATTTTCCAGCAACACAATATCATCGAAAAAAACCGCCCGTTAGCCGCCATCATGGCGAAAGCCGCAGCACGTTTTCATGAGCATCCTAACGTCGCCGAAGTCCGGCAAACCGGCATGATTCTGGCGATAGAACTGGTCAAAAACAAACAGACCCGCGAAGCCTATCCCTGGCAGGAACGGCGCGGCCTTCGCGTTTACCAATACGCCTTGTCTAAAGGCGTTTTGTTGCGGCCTTTGGGCAATGTCATTTATTTTATGCCGCCCTATATTGTCACTGAAGATGAACTTTTGTTAATCGCCGAAGTGGCTTGGCAAGGCATACAACGGGCGATTAAGGACTGATTTATGCGCGTCTCCCGCTTATATGCCCCCATCCCGCTGGCGACCGGCAATCGTATCGAACTTGATGACGACAACGGCCATTATGTCAGAACCGTGTTGCGGCTGAAAAAAGACACACCGATCATTTTATTTAACGGCGATGGCGGCGAATTTTTGTGTACAGTCGACGAAGTCAGCCGAAAAACCGTCTCGATTGAAGTCGGGCAATGGACTGACCGTAGCGTCGAATCGCCGTTGCAGGTGATTCTGGGATTGGGCATTTCGCGCGGCGACCGCATGGATTTAACGGTACAAAAGGCGGTGGAACTGGGCGTCAACCACATCACGCCGTTATTAACCGAGCGCTGCGTGGTGCAATTTAAAGGCGAGAAAAAACCGCAGCGTTTACTGCATTGGCAAAAAATAGTGCAACACGCCGCCGAGCAAAGCGGCAGAACCGCCCTGCCCGACTTGCCCGAAGTTGAACAGCTGCAGCACTGGGTTGGCAAGCAACAAGGACTAAAAGTATTTCTCGACCCTTATGCCGACACCACATTAAACCAATTGATGCCGGATGCCATGACGGTGACCTTGCTCACCGGCCCCGAAGGCGGTTTTTCCGCTCAAGAACGCGACTTAGCCAAAGCCGCAGGTTTCATTCCCGTGCGCTTAGGCGCACGCATTTTAAGAACCGAAACCGCATCGCTGGCCGCCTTGGCCGCCGTGCAACTGTTATGGGGCGATTTTGGCAACGAGCCGTTATGAACAAGGCCATTATTTACGCGCTAGCACCGCTTTGGGTCTTGCTGGCAACCTCATCATTGGCCTGTATCGTCGGCTATTTTGTTTTCCAAGGCCTAGACGGACAGCTCCCCTTAGCCAAAATCATCAGCAAATCAACACAGTTATTTTTAGTGTTGAGCATTTTTCCCGCGATGATGTACCTGAAACTGAGCAAAACCGATTTAGGCTTTGCGGCAAAGCGCGTATTTTTAAAACAACTGGCTCTTGGATTCGGCTTAGGCTTTGCCACCCTAATGCCGGTATTTATCATCGAATACGCGCTGGGCATCCATATCATTGACCAAGCGCAGCAATGGACAGCGGCCTTAGTGGCTAAAAAAATGCTCCTTTCATTGTTGTTGGCGTTAATCATCTCACTGATTGAAGAGCCCCTTTTTCGCGGCATTCTCTTCACCGGCTTAAATAAAAAATTGCCGGTCATATCGGCTATTTTAATCAGCTCAAGCTACTATGCCGCGCTGCATTTTTTAAACAGCAAAACCCAGATACCTGTTGAGCAAGCCAGCTTAACCAGCGGCTTCAGCTTACTCGGCGAAGCCTTCGCCAACTTGCTAAACCCGGACATCCTATCGGCATTTTTGGCCTTATTGATGGTAGGTATTTTTCTCGGCGTACTCAGAGCCGAAGTAAAACAGAGTCTGGGCTTGTGTATCGGTTGCCATACCTGTTGGGTGTGGCAAATTAAAATGAGCAAAAGCCTGTTTAACACCGACGCCGGCTCCGATTACCTTTATCTGGTCAGCAGTTATGACGGCGTGATCGGGCCTTTAGTCACCGTCTGGCTTGGGTTGGCCATTGCCGGTTATGTGGTTTACAAAAAGGTCAGTCCCTAAAATTTTCAAACTGCAACGGCATTTCCAGATTTTCCTCGCGCAACATCTTGATAACATCCTGTAAATCATCCCGATTTTTCCCGGTCACGCGCACTTGGTCGCCCTGAATCGCAGCCTGGACTTTCAGCTTTTTATCCTTAATCAATTTAACGATTTTCTTAGCCAGCTCCTTATCCACACCCTGCTTCATCGTGATTTCCTGACGCATCCCCTTACCGCTTGGCTTGGGTTCGCCGGTTTCCATACAGGCTATATCGATGCCGCGCCGCGTGAGTTTGGCGCAAATAACACTGAACATTTGCTGCAACTGGAACGTCGATTGGGAGGCCATGATGACTTTATCGTCATTCAATTCAAAGCTGGAATCAGTCCCCTTAAAATCAAAGCGGGTAGTCACTTCCTTGTTGGCTTGGTCAACGGCGTTTTTAATTTCGTGTTTATCGAATTCGGAAATAATATCAAAAGAAGGCATAGTGATTAGGTTACGCAGTAGCAAAAAGGCCTTTAACTATAATGATCTTTGCCCGATTATTCAACCTTCAGCCCGCGTTGATTGTGCAATATAAGCGCCCTCAATAAAAAAACTCCCACAGCTCTCCCATTACATCCACCAAAATTTCCTGGATACTATGCACCATGTTGAGAGGGCGGATTCATAACGACAACCCGTTTTAAAATCTAAAAATTAAAGCAAAGGTTACATTGGCGTCTGTAAACGAACAGACCCCGTTGACCAAACAAATCCAACGACCAAAACCGGGAAAACAGACATGCACAAAATGCCAGAAATCGTAAGCAACAAATTCATCGAATTGTTCGTTGTGCTGAATAATGCGATGGATGATCTCAAAATGGCAGGCGCTGAAGCCAATTTAATCGGCGATTTTTCGCAGGTGGCCGCGCTCAATGATTCCTGCCGCAAGTTACAAGCGTTAGAATCGAACATTAAAGCCACCGTGAATAGTTTTGACGCAAAATATACTGCGCAGACAGTGGAGAAAACGGGTTTTCACAAAAAGGATAAGTATCGCACTCGAAAACAAGGCGGGCGTTTACGGGTAACCGTGGACGGTAAAGTCATCGAACAACCCACCATTGCCGAAACCTTTTTCGAGGCATTGAAAGTTTTCGGCCTGGAGCGGGTGGCGAAACTGAATAAGACAGTCACCTCGATTCCGCTGATCGCCAGAACACCGACCAACGACTATCAAAATCAAAGGCCTTGTGATGGCTGGTTTATAACCACCCACGTTAACAAAGTCTCAGCAACAACGGTGTTGAAAGAAATCGCAGAAGCATTGAATATGCCGGTGAAAGTCGAATGTATTGAGCGGTGATTTGCAAGAATAGCCGTTGGTTTGATAAATAACGGCAACACCAAGCTTATAGGCAATCAACGATCCGATGATTGCCGTAAGCACACGAACCCAACAAAAAAGCACAAAAACCAAAGGCCGAGACCATGACCGAACAAAACACCTTGTCAATTTCTGAACTGCAACAACAAGCTAATGCTGGCGATGCACTGGCGCAACTTGGTTTAGCCTGCTACTACAACTACCTCCTTTTTTTCGATTTAAACAATAAAGAGAAATTTAGCGCACTGGGGACAATTGTTAGTCCGGAAAACATTAATGAAGCACTTGCGTTTGAATGGTTAAAAAAAGCTGTTGAACAAGGCTGTGCCGAAGCTCAATATTTATTGGCTCGTTGTTACTTTAATGGTCAAGGCATTGGGAGAAATAGCGTGCTTGGAATTGAATGGTTAAAAAAAGCCGCTGAACAAGGCAATGCTGAAGCGCAATGTTATTTATCAAATCTTCACATTCAAGGGTTCTATATTGAGCTAAACGACGCGCTTGCGTTTGAATGTCTTGAAAAAGCCGCTGAACGAGGCGTTGCTGAAGCGCAATATCGCTTGGCTCTTTGCTATTTTGAAGGTAAAGGCGTTGAACAAAACGATGATCTTGCGTTTGAATGGTTAAAAAAAGCCGCTGAACAAGGCAATGCCGAAGCGCAATATCGATTAGCTCATTGTTATTTTGAAGGCAAAGATGTTGAACAAAACTATGAATTTGCATATGAATGGTTTGAAAAATCCGCTCGTCAAGGTAATGCAGAGGCATTCTATTGGTTAGGTTATATCTGGGAGCATGGCTTGTTAGTTGATGAGATAGATGACAACTATTGTAATGAGTCGGCTTTCATTAATTACGAAAATGCTGTCAAACAGTTTGAATGTAAGCAGGAAGAAAGCGAAATCAAATATCTTGCCTTTAAAGCATTAGCAGATTGCTTAAAAAAAGGTAAAGGCTTTTCAAGTTCGAATGCAGTAGAGTCGCTGGATAACGAAAAGGGTAACAGTGTCAATCCATTCATTCAAAAGGCGGAGCAACTTTATCAAAAAATAGGTCGAGAAAAATTGGCTCAACTCGATGAAGAAGAAATTCTTACTATTTCACCGCACTCACGAAAAGCGATTGAACTTTTATATCAAAGGATTGCAATCCATATTTCAAAAGGAGAATTTGATTTAGCAAAACAATTTGTTGAAGAAGTATTCAAAAATTCGGATTACAAAGGAACAAGTATGAAGGAAATTGCTATGAAGACTATTGAAAAGGCAGAGGAGAATGTGTTGCTTTACAAGGCATTGCATGAAAAAGAAAAAGAAATGCTGTCTTTTTTCACCCACACCATGCGTAACGCCTTAACCACTGCGCCGGAATCGCTTAGACAAGCCATTCATTTATTAGGTAGCGAAGTCTACGAAAAAGACACCAAGCACTATCAAGCAATCAACAAAATTGCGGCTTTGTTTTCAACACTGTCTTTAACCGATTGCTTGATTGACACGTTTAAGCAGTCAATCAGCGACCCCCAAGAATTTAAACAATCCTGGCAAAAAGACCACACAGGCGAAGCAACGCCTAGGTGGGTTATTGCTTCGGCCTTACGGCAATCGTTAAACCGCATCATTTTTATGAGCGATACTAGCGAGTTAAGAAAGCTGCTCAACAACCCGGAAACTGCGTTAATTAAGGCAACGCGCAAATCTTTTATCGAAGAAGTTTTGCCGCTTAATGTCGATAATCAAGGCGTTGATGTATTCTATGCTTGGGCGCTTAAGCATATTCCGGCGATTGAAGTATCTATAGTAGACAACGACAAGCTAAATTTCGGTGTTAATCAAACCCGCTTTTCGTTGTTGTTTGCCATCACGTCTGAGCTTATTTTAAACGCTTTGAAATATTGGGATGGCGAGAACCGTATTCAAATTAGCTGGCAGTTGGCAGAGCAAGACAACTATGTGTTTTCGGTTAAAAATCATTGCAAAGTCAATGCGGCCAGCAATTTGGCCGGAACCCATAAAGGCTTGCCATTTATCAAGCGATTGGTGGAATTGTTAGGCGAACAAGCACATTTTGTCTGTAAAAGTGAAGACCAACTTTTTACAGCCGAGTTAATTTTAAATAAAGCCTTATTTGATGGGGAATCATGAACATATTGTGGATTGAAGATTTTGGCGGTGGATTAGACCGAGGCACCGCCACATTAAACCTGATGTTTCGGGATTTAATCAGTTTTGACGACTGGGATGAAGATGAGCTTAGTTTATTGAGTCATCCAAACGATTTGGAAAGTTTTTTTAAAGAAAATTCGGCTTTGCATTGCGTCTTTTT